>CAISOH010000221.1 GCA_903887005.1 uncultured Bacteroidota bacterium
ACGAACTTGTTAGTATCAGTGTTTCGACGGTTGAGATGGCG
The DNA here is from genome assembly GCA_903887005.1 of uncultured Bacteroidota bacterium. Lineage (GTDB taxonomy): Bacteria > Bacteroidota > Bacteroidia > Chitinophagales > Chitinophagaceae > Nemorincola. The sequence continues at coordinate 42 of CAISOH010000221.1, forward strand.
ACTGTTTTTGTTTAAAAAGATAAAACTACGCATAGAAGCCGATGTAACAATCAGAAGTCGATGTTCGCGTCAGTGGGTTATGTTCACTTTGTCGCTGAATCAATAATACCGGATTTTTTATTGACCTTGCATATGCCGCCGGACTGAATCCAAATGCTTCAAAACCATTTTCAACACCACCCCAGAAATCCAACAATGCAGCCATGGGAAACGCAGGAACACCCATTTGCCTGAAACGGGAACCTATTGTTTTATACATGGTACCAAATGGGCACTCAATAATTATGCCCTGTGGTTCTATATGGTAATCATTAATAGATTTTATTATGGCTGCCGCTCCCATGGACGTTCCAAAAAGAATTATTTTTTGTTCTCCCTTACTTTTTAAAAATTCAAAACAGGTATTTACCTCTTCTGCTTCTTTGAACCCTATGGTGGTCTGGTTGCCTTCAGATCCGCCACAACCCATAAAGTCAACAAGCAATGTATTATAGCCCAGTTTTAAAAATTCCTCAGCTTTGTCAAGCATGGCAGATTTTTCGCCGCTGTACCCATGAAAAATAATAACTGATCCTTTTGCGTTATCAGTTTTAATCCACCAGCATTCAATTTCCTTGTTGCTTTTTAGTCTAATCGTTTCAAAAGGATGAGCAGGAAATTTCTTATTTACAGGCCTAGGATTACTAATCCCAAATAATAGCGCATCAATTTTCCCGAATAAAGATAGATGTTCGGCATTTTTTGTTTTGGGCTTGTCGCTATTAGCAAAATGAGTGAATTTATAAGAATGCAAAGCTGCAACAACATTCATTGAAATGAATATTAACAGTAAGCCCCATAATGAATACCCGATATTTTTTTTCAATGACAAGTTGTTGCAATTATTTTATATCTATATTTTCTCCATAATATCTTGCCTGCGTATTAAAAAGCAGGTCGAGGCCCATTTTTACCCTTGCCAGCTTTTCCCGGAAAGTTGCATCAATATAAGAGTTGCCGTCTTTTGCATTAAAAGCAATGGCGGTAACACGTTTATGGTTGGCTATATAAAGCGCCCTTTGATTATGGAATTCCTGCGAGATAATAGTAAAATGGTCTTGCCCGAAAATATCCCGGCAGCGAAGTATGCTATCAAGCGTACGAAAACCGGAATTGTCCATAAATATTTTGCCGGCAGGTATCCCACTTGCAATGAGGTCGTCTTTCATTATGGCCGGTTCATCATAAGAACCAACATCCTTATATCCGCTTACTATTATGAAATCAATTTTCCCGGCCATGTATAAAGCCACCGTCGCATCAATACGGTTTTGATAATACACATTTATTATTTTCCGTCTTTTATCTGCAAATTTTGCAGTGCCGAGCAAAAGGCCAACTTTATTTTTAGGAATAGTATTTATGTCGGAAAATAATTGTTTTTCTGTTGTCCGGTTAACTATATAATTAATACACCCTACAATAGTTATAAGGGAAAATGCAAGAATTATCAGACCTTTAAGCCAAAAACGTTTAAACATAGATTACTAAAAACGGGAATGCTAATATAGTTTATTTGTCAGAATAGTATAAAGTCAAAAGTATAAAGTCAAAAGTATAAAGTCGAAAGCTTACCGGATATATCCAATAGCGTTCTGTATTTTCCTTCCGAATATCTTTCTAATAAAAAAACCTTAACAAAGGTCTTATGATTTTACCAATCAATCAACTATATTTGCACACTTAAATTTTTATAACAATATATATTAATTATGACTCCACTTTTTTACCTCGTACCTGCATTTGGTATTCTGGCTTTGTTGTACACTTTCGTGAAAAGCGCCTGGGTAACCAGGCAAGAAGCCGGAAACGACCGGATGAGAGAAATTGCCCAATATATTGCGGAAGGCGCCATGGCCTTTCTGAAAGCAGAATATAAAGTGCTTGCTTATTTCGTTGTTATTGCAGCACTTTTGTTGGCTGTTATGGGTTACAGCAGTTCTAACTGGCTTATCGCTGTTGCTTTTATTATTGGTGCATTTTTTAGTGCTTTAGCAGGATTTATTGGTATGCGGATAGCTACAAAAGCTAATGTTCGTACGGCACATGCAGCACGTACCAGCCTTAGCAAAGCACTTGCAGTTTCTTTTGGTGGAGGCTCAGTAATGGGTCTTGGTGTTGCTGGGCTGGCCGTTTTAGGTTTAGGTGGGTTGTTTATTGTCCTGTTAATGCGTTTTGCGCCAGAAGCATTTCATTTGGCGCCTAATGTAATTTACAGTGCTGATAAAGTATTAGCCGACAATGTAAAATTAGCGATTGAAGTGCTCACCGGATTTTCACTTGGGGCCGAAAGTATAGCCCTTTTTGCACGTGTAGGAGGTGGTATTTATACTAAGGCTGCTGACGTAGGGGCAGACTTAGTTGGAAAAGTAGAAGCAGGCATACCGGAAGATGATCCCCGCAATCCTGCAACCATTGCAGATAACGTGGGGGATAATGTGGGAGATGTTGCAGGTATGGGTGCCGATCTATTTGGCTCCTATGTGGCAACTGTTTTGGCAACAATGGTTCTAGGGCAGGAAACAATTTCTGCGGATAACTTTAGTGGGTTCGCGCCAATACTTTTACCTATGCTTATTGCAGGTACAGGAATTTTATTGTCGATAGTTGGTACTTTATTTGTAAGAATATCAGACAATGCAGGTTTGAGTACTAAAGCTGTTCAAAATGCACTAAATATGGGTAATTGGGGGTCTATTTTTCTTACAGCGATCACTTCTTATTTTCTGGTAATGTATTTGTTGCCAGATGATATGACGCTTCGAGAAGTACATTTTTCAAAAAATGGAGTTGTAGGTGCCATATTTGTCGGGCTTGCCGTAGGTACATTAATGAGTATGATTACCGAGTACTATACAGCAATGGGTAAACGGCCTGTTTTGAGTATAATACGTCAGTCATCGACCGGCAGTGCAACTAATATTATTGGTGGCTTGGCTGTAGGTATGGAAAGCACATTTCTACCTATTTTGGTTTTAGCTGCAGGCATTTTTGGTGCCCATGCATGTGCGGGTTTATATGGAGTTGCAATAGCTGCTGCAGGTATGATGGCTACCACTGCGATGCAACTTGCTATTGATGCTTTTGGCCCAATAGCTGATAATGCAGGTGGTATTGCGGAAATGAGTGAACTACCGAAAGAAGTCCGTGAGAAAACCGATATCCTGGATGCTGTAGGTAATACGACAGCAGCTACCGGCAAAGGTTTTGCTATTGCGTCTGCCGCACTGACTTCATTGGCTTTGTTTGCTGCTTACGTAGGTGTAGTTGAAAAAAATGGGTATGATCTACATAATGCGATCAATATTTATCATGCGGACGTGTTGGCAGGTTTGTTTGTTGGTGGTATGATACCATTTATATTCTCATCCTTAGCTATCCGTGCCGTTGGAGAAGCTGCAATGGCAATGGTAGAGGAAGTACGCCGACAGTTCCGCACTATTCCTGGAATTATGGAGGGTACCGGCAAACCTGAATATGATAAATGTGTAGCTATTTCTACTAATGCGTCGCTTAAGAAAATGGTACTTCCAGGTGCTATTACCATCATATCCCCACTGTTAGTGGGCTTTATTCTCGGCCCTGAAGTATTGGGTGGTTTCCTGGCTGGCGCTACCGTGAGCGGTGTATTGATGGGTATGTTCCAGAACAATGCCGGCGGCGCATGGGATAATGCCAAGAAATCATTTGAAAAAGGCGTGGAAATTAACGGTGAGATCTTTTACAAAAAATCAGAACCGCACAAAGCTTCTGTAACCGGCGATACTGTAGGTGATCCTTTCAAAGATACCTCTGGCCCATCCATGAATATCCTCATTAAACTGATGTCTATCGTTGCATTGGTTATTGCACCAACCATTGCTAACCTGCACAGAAATGATGCAGGGCATGAAAAAGCACCGGTAAAAAAAGAAGCTGCTGCTGCAATAGTAGTTCCAGTTAAAGCTACTACTGTTCAGTCAGTCAATTAATAATATTATCCTCCATTTCAGATGCCCTGAACGTAAAAGTTCAGGGCATTTTTTTTTTGTGCGTTGCGACAATTTCATTTATACTTCTCACGGGGTTAAAACAGTGCAATAAATACCTCTCGCAAAGGCGCAAAGCCGCAAAATATAATCATTTGATTGTTAATAAATTATATAAAGGTCAAGACCGCAAAGCCCTCAATAAATATTTGCAATAATCTACCCCGATTACAGCATATTCAGCTGAAAAACAAAGGATTTTTTATATATGCCAAAATTTACCTTAAATTTACAACTATATAACCTGGCTGTTTTCTAACTTGAATTTGTTTGTTCTATTCATTAATTTGTAAGGTTTGAGGTATGAAAAAAATACTTTTACTTTTATTTGTTTTTGCAAAAGCCTGTATCGGGCTTCATGCGCAGCCATACATGCATACCTGCGACAGCCCTCTGAAATTTAGTGATGTGGTAGCCGAATATCAAAAATATTTTGAAGAGAACAATCCAGAGGAATGGAATAATAATGATGAATGGGATGGAATAAGATGCAAGTTTGAAAGATGGAAATGGAAAATGCAGCAGCAAATTGATGAAAATGGTTATATAGTTCCTTTTTCAAAAACCGTTGAACATTGGCAAAAATATATTGCGAACCATCATCATAGCGCATCAAGAACTACTACTACCACTTCCAATTGGATATTACAGGGACCCAATGTATCGGCAAGCAGTAATGCATATATTGGGCGAATAAATGTTGTTGCGTTCGACCCGGTTGATTCCAATACTTTTTATGCAGGAAGCCCTGCAGGAAGCACCTGGAAAACCACTGATGGCGGACATTCCTGGGTGCCACTTTACGACAAACTGCCCAGCTTGGGAGTTTCTGACATTAAGATAAATCCGCTTAACCGGAATACAATCTACGTAGTTACAGGTGATGTTGATAATTTTGATACATATAGTTCAGGTGTTATAGCCTCTCATGATGGAGGCGCCACATGGACTAATATAACCTCTATACCTGGTTTTCCCACAATTGCGTCATCGTTATTGATAAATCCATTAGACACGAATTCAATGATGTTTGCTACGTTTTTAGGGCTTTATAAAACATATAATGGAGGTATTAGCTGGATAAATGTAAACACCCATTATTTTACTCAATTAATATACAATCCTGCTGACACAAATATTGTATATGGCGCTATTTACGGTTTTGTTTATGCAAGCGGGCAAATAATGCGTTCAAAAGATGGCGGCGCAACCTGGGATTCTGTGACAAAATTTAAGGATATTACCAGGATTAGTATGGCTGTTTCTCCCGGATACCCTGCAATAGTAAAAGCAATTGCAGGCAGTAACATTTACGGTTTTAAAGGTATTTATAACTCTTCTGATTCCGGTCAGACTTTTGTGCCAATTGACACTGGTAGCATATCTTGCACAAATAATTTACTCGGGTGGGAACCTTCACTACCAACTACTTCCTGCGATAATCAATGTGGGTATGACCTTTGTATTGCTATAAATCCTGTAAATCCCAATCAAGTAGTAATAGGCGGCGTCTATACTTTTTATTCCTCCGATGTCGGTGCAACGTGGCAGATTGCCAATATACCTGATAGTATAACTTTATCAGGAGTTGCCCATGTTCACCAGGATAAACATTGCCTTGCTTATAACCCGCTTACTGGTGCGCTTTTTGAAGGAAGTGATGGCGGCATTCATAAGACATGGTCGCCATTAACAGGCGCATGGACTGATCTTACAGATGGAATATGCGTTACTGAATTTTATTCCAATGCTGTAGATAATGGCGTGCCTTTTTGCCTTGGCGGTTCGCAGGATAATGGAACTGTTTTACTTAATGGTAGCATCGTAACCAACCTTATGGGGGGTGATGGGTTTTATACATATATTAATTACGGAGACCCTGGTCATATTTTTTATACTTCTAATCAAAACGGGGTGTTTATTACAAGGGATGGAGGTGTAACCTACAAAAAGATTTCCGATACACTTTTACCATATTTTAGTGCTCGTTTACCTGTGTTTGCGTTACATCCTCATGATACAGGAACATTGTTATTAGGTAGCAATCAACAGGTTTTTGCAAGCTACAACAATGGGATTTCATGGGCGCCTATCTCCCCTGTTTTGGATACCAGTCCATATACTAACATTAATATCGTAAAAATCGCTATCAGTAACCCTGATTATTTATATGTGGTTCAGAATTTCGGAATAAAAGTTATTCACTATTCTAAAAATTTCGGCGCTTCATGGGATACCATCAGTTGGTCTGTTCCAATTGCTATGAATTATATTAGTAATCTTGTTGTTGATCCTAAAAACGAAAAACATTTTTGGGTTACTATCAGGGGAAATACATCCTATAAGGTTTTTAGTTACGATCTTCAGACAAACATATGGACAGATGAAAGCGGAACACTACCCAATATTTCTATAAACTGTATGGTTGTGGATTCATTCTCAGGTACATTATATATTGGGACACAAACGGGCGTATTTTATAAAACGAATGCTATGAGCGATTGGGCATTATATGACAACAATCTGCCGGCAGTAAGTGTAAATGACCTGAATATTAACTACACTACAGGTGAAATATGGGCAGCTACTTATGGAAGAGGTATGTGGCGTAGCATTAAAAATGATTTGCCAAATGGAGTGCCATTACAAAAATTAAATCCTGGAGTCATTTCAGTTTTACCTAATCCGTCACACGATAAAATCTATATTGCAGCTACAAACCTGAGTGGGGAATATGCAGACATTAGCATAACTGATATTACCGGAAGGGTACTGTTGTTTAAAAAAACGGAAAATAAGACCGGTAATATTTCAACTCCCTTCGATATTAAATCGCTTTCACCGGGCATGTATTTTGTGACTGTAAAAACAGAAATGCAGCAGTATATAACTAAGATTGTGAAAGAGTAAGCTTATTTGTACATTATTTCCTGACAAACCTATAGGAAGTATTTATAGCCTCATTGAAAAAAAAATTAACCAAACGTTTGTTTAATTTTAAACGGTTGTTTAGTTTTGTGCCCTGATTATACTGTAATCGGGAAGTTTAGCGCATATTTTAATTGAGGGCTTTGCGGTCTTGAATTTGGTATAATTTACTAAAAATCAAACAATTATACTTTGCGTCTTTGCGTCTTTGCGAGAGATATTTTTTGCATTGTTTTACCCCGTGAGAAGTATAGGTTATTACAGGTATCAACAAATACCGTCCTTTTTAACTTTTGAATTTTGATTTTTGAATTTTCATGGAATTTAACGACAAACAAATAGCCATTATCAACACTGCGGAAAAACTATTTGCATTAAATGGATTTGACGGCACATCCGTGCGGGATATAGCCCATGAAGCAGGTGTTAACATTGCAATGATCTCTTATTATTTCGGGTCAAAGGAAAAATTGATGGAAGCGGTTTTTGAGCAAAGGACCAATATCATTAGGATAAAGGTGGAGAATCTTTTGCAAAATGAAAAGATGACGCACATCGAAAAGATGTATGTTCTGATTGATGATTATGTTGACAAGTTTATTCACCAGCAGGAGTTTCATAAGATCATGATGAGAGAGCAACTAATAGAAAAAGATACACCTATAGTTGCCCTCATTTTCGAACTGAAGAAAAAAAATATGGCCTCTATAAAAAAATTAGTGATGGATGGCCAGAAAAGCGGGGAGTTCAGAAAACATATAGACATCGTATTGATGATGAACACATTGGTAGGTACTGTGAGCAATATGATAACATCCCAACGATTTTATAAGGAATGCAGCAACCTGGAAAATATGAGTGATCCGGAATTTCAGAAACACCTGAGAAAAAAATTAAGCGCCCATTTGAAACACATTTTTAAAGCAATTCTGACTAATGAAGCATAATATATACAGTAAACTAACCGTTTTATTTTTTGCTATTCTTCTGACGGTAACGGGGCCACAGGTTTATGCGCAAAAAAGTAAAACGCTTACATTAAATGAAGCAATACAGCTGAGCATAAAAAACAGCGGGCAATTAAAAATAGCCAATGCAAAAGTGGATGAGGCCATTGCCAGCTATCATGAGGCCTGGAATAATCACCTGCCGGATGCCAAAGCTTCAGGAACCTACATGCGGCTTGATAATCCGAACGTTGACCTGAAAGTGAAGCTGGGCGCTCCTGGCAATCCTATAAAGGTAAATGAAGCTGCTTATGGAATTTTAAATGCCTCGTTACCGGTATTCTCTGGTTTTCGTATCAGGTATGGGGTGGAATCTGCAAAATACCTGGAACAGGCTGCAAAACTGGATGCAGGGAATAACAAAGAGGAAATAACGCTCAATACAATTAATGCGTTTAATAATCTTTACAAAGCAAAAAAATCAGTTGACCTGGTAAAAGAAAACCTTGCCCGTGAACAACAAAGGGTTACCGACTTTTCTAATTTGGAGAAAAATGGCCTTCTTGCAAGAAATGACCTCTTAAAAGCACAACTACAACAATCGAACATAGAGCTTTCCCTGCTTGATGCTGAAAACAATCTGAAGATCACTTACATAAATATGGACCTCATGCTCGGTCTGCCGGAAGATACCGAGCTGATACCTGATACCACCGGATTTCAGAATATGGGCGATGCAGGCACCATTGTACAATGGGAACAGGAAGCATTGCAAAACCGTAAAGATTTTGCAGCACTCACCTACAGGGAGAAAGCTGCAGCAACTTCTATTAAATCAATAAAAGGAGAATATTATCCCGGACTTGCGCTCACAGGTGGTTATATTGCCGCCGATGTGCCTAACCTGCTCACCCTCACTAATGCGTTGAATGTGGGCGTCGGGCTTCAATATGATTTTGGCGCTATCTGGAAAACGGGCGCCAAAATAGACCAGGCAAAAGCCCGCCTTCATCAACTTCAGGCTACTGAGGGTATTATTTCAGATCAGATACGTTTAGAAATTAACCAGTCTTACCAGAATTACTTACTGAGTGTAAGGAAAATAGATGTTTACGCTAAGGCTGTTGAACAGTCCAATGAAAATTACCGCATCACCAAAAACAAATTCGACAATAACCTGGTAACCACTACCGACTTGCTTGAAGCTGATGTAGCACAACTCCAGGCACAACTTAATTATACATTTTCAAAAGCCGATGCAGTTGTTGCTTATAAAAAGCTGCAGCAAACAGCAGGCGTTTTATCAAATAAAAATTAAAAAATTAAAAGTAAAAAACGAACTTCTCAACTTTTTAACTACTTAACTTTTTAACTTCTTCATAAAAATATGTCACAGGCGCCACAACAAACAGGAACAAAACCACATCAAACTTTTCCGCCCCAGGAGCAGGAAGCTCCTAAAAAGAAAAGTAAAGGATTCATAATTGCGCTGATAGTACTCGTATTGGCGGGTGGTACATTTGGCTCTGTTAAGTACATTCATGGACTGCATCATGAAGAAACTGATGATGCCCAGATTGACGCAAACATCAGCCCCGTAATACCACGCATAGCGGGCTTTGTTACTGAAGTACGGGTAAAAGATAACCAGAAAGTAAAAAAAGGCGATACGCTTGTAGTGCTGGATAACCGCAATGAACAGATACAGGTAGCACAGGCGCAGGCCGCACTCTCTGCGGCGCAGAGCAGCCACTCTGTAGCTGAAGCAAATACGACGGCTTCCAGGTCAACGATTGCCACTTACCAGGCAAATATATCAACAGCTGAATCTCAAATAGAGGCCGCAAAAGTAACCTTGAAACGCGCTACACAGGATTATGATCGTTATGCTAACCTGATCAAAGATCACTCCATAACTCAGCAGCAATTTGAGCAGGCTGATGCTGCCAAACAAAGCGCTGAGCGCCAGTTGCAGGTATTGATGGACCAAAAAAATGCGGCAGCACGGCAGACCAGTGCGGCTACGTCTCAAAGTAATGCTACGGCCCGCCAGGTAAATGTAGCTGAAGCTACTATTCAACAACGCCAGGCGGATCTTGAAAATGCTAAACTTAACCTTTCTTATACGGTTATTATTGCGCCTGAAGATGGCCTGGTATCTAAAGTGAATGTACAATCAGGCCAGTATTTGCAGGCAGGCCAGTCTTTATTCAGTATTGTATTGGATACAAATCCATGGGTAGTAGGCAACTTTAAGGAAACCCAACTCTCCAAAATGCGTACAGGCCAGAAAGTAACCGTACATGTTGACGCGTATCCCGGCCATGATTTTGAGGCTAAGTTAACTTCATTTTCGCCTGCAACCGGTGCTCGGTTCGCACTATTACCACCTGATAATGCCTCCGGCAACTTTGTAAAAGTTGTGCAGCGTATGCCGGTGAAAATAGAGTTTAAAGGAGATGATCCTTTAGTAAAAGAACTTCGTCCCGGTATGAATGTGGTTGTGGATGTGCATATTGATTAATTCAAAATTCAAAATTCAAAATTCAAAATTCAAAAAATGGACGAAGAATTTTTATTGAATGAACCACAACCGGAATATGGTAAACCTGCTGTATATAACATAAAACACAGAGCATTTATTTTCTCGAAGAATATAGTGCTGTATGTTGGAGCATTAAAATTTGATAAAATTTATTTTTCCATTTTCGATCAGTTGATCAGAAGCGCTACCTCAATTGGAGCAAATTTGGTGGAAGGCAGGGCAGGTTCTTCGGTAAATGACTTTTTGAAATTCTATACCATTGCTTTAAAATCAGCTAATGAAACAAAATATTGGCTTTGTCTTATAAGAGATACTTTACAAACTGACAAAATTAAAATAATTGAATTGCTTAATGAAGCGGATGAATTATCAAAAATTATTGCAAAGATCATTATCTCAACAAAATCTTAACATCATTTTTTAATTCCTAAAACTTTCATTTCCTATTCCAAATTTCACCTTTTGACTTTTGAATTTTGACTTTTGAATTAATATGACTGAATCACTGGTAGAATATGGCCCGCGGAGAATAATTATCACTGTCACAGCGATATTTTGCGCTTTGCTTGAAATCGTGGATTCTACAATTGTTAATGTAGCGCTCAACGATATGAAGGGAAACCTTGGAGCCACACTTAATGAGATAGGATGGGTAATTACCGCGTATGCGATAGGCAATGTGATTATTGTACCTATGACGAGCTGGTTATCCGCTCAGTTTGGCAGGCGCAATTATTTTGCAGCATCCATCATGATTTTCACAGTTTGCTCTATCCTTTGCGGCAATGCGGATGGTATCTGGCAATTAGTATTTTTTCGTTTCCTGCAGGGTTTGGGAGGCGGCGCACTGCTTGTAACATCTCAAACAATAATCACGGAAAGTTACCCTCCCGAAAAACGCAGCATGGCACAGGCCATTTATGGATTAGGCGTTATCATAGGCCCTACTTTGGGGCCGCCATTAGGTGGTTATATTGTGGAGCATTATTCATGGCCTTTCATATTTTATATAAATATTCCAATAGGCATAGTTGCAACCTTACTTACATTACAGTTTGTCCGCAGTCCCAGGTATGCGCTGAAAAAAGCAGCTAAAGATGTTGACTGGGCAGGAATAGGATTACTCGCTGTCTCTGTAGGCTCTCTACAATATGTGCTGGAAAGAGGGCAGGAAGACGACTGGTTTAGCAGCACAACTATTACTTCTCTTGCGGTTGTCGCTGCACTTGGTTTATTCTTTTTTGTATGGCGAGAGCTAACCGCTAAAAATCCAATTGTAGCATTACGGGTTTTAAAAAATGGTAATCTCAGGGTTGGTACCATACTTTCCTTCATACTTGGCTTTGGCCTTTATGGTTCTACATTCATAATACCGCTTTACACCCAAAGCAGTCTTGGGTGGACTGCAGAACAATCAGGAGCATTGATGATACCGGCTGCCCTTACTACGGCATTTATGATGCCATTTATCGGCAAATTGCTTCAAAAAGGGGCCAAACAACAAGTACTTGTAGCTATAGGTATGCTTATCTTTTTTATTTACAGCTTCTGGGGTTACAAAATACTCACCCCGGATACCGGGAAAGATGCATTTTTCTGGATGCTTATTTTCCGCGGGCTTGGTATGGGCTTGCTGTTTATTCCTATCACTGCCCTGTCATTATCATCACTCAAAGGGCAGGAAATAGGCCAGGGAGCTTCATTTACAGGTATGATGCGCCAGCTTGGCGGTTCGTTTGGTATCGCCCTTATCACCACTTTCATGGCGCACCAGAACATTGTTCACAGGAATGCCCTCGTGAGCAGGATATCGGCAGATAACCCTATGGTCCAGCAACGTATTCAGGGCATACAACATAGCTATATCCTAAAAGGTATGGCGCCAGACAATGCGTTAAAAAGCGCTTACCAGACACTTGATTATATGGTCATGAAGCAGGCTGCGGTGCTGTCTTATATGGATGTATTCCTGTATCTTGGCCTTATGTTCCTTATTTGCGTTCCTTTTGTATTATTGGTAAAGGCTAAAAAAGCTCCCAAAATATCTCCCGGAGAAATGCATTGATTAGAGGGGCCTTCAATTGTTGTACATCCCGTCAATAGATCCTTACGGGTTAACCAGCATTATCTTCCCTGCTGATTATCGTCATTTATACCACGGCACGGGTTTTATATGTTTGTTGTAAATAATATACAATGGAAAAGAAACATAACATAGACAAGTTTCAGGGCTACCCCCACTATCCGGCCAGTGAAGATATTACCCGTGCAAAAAACAATAATGGCAGGAAAAGCATTGATGCTGAAAATACACCTGCACCACAGTATAACAATACTATAGACGAACGGGATAAAGATACAGCGATAGTTGCCGGAACGGATGCGGATGTTACGGCAGAAGATATCAGGACACTGCAGGCAGCCGAGCAAAACATGGATTCTATGGACAGCAGTAATTTGCAGAAATCATCATTAGATAATGTGGATGCTGATGGCGATATGCTAAATGAAGAAAGCAGCCTGAATATAGATATGACCGGTGAAGGCCTGGACATTCCCGGCAGCGGAGCCGATGATATGAATGAGAGCATTGGTGAAGAGGACGAAGAAAATAACTACTACAGCCTTGGCGGTGACATTCATGAATCGCAGGAAGAAAATAAAGGGGAATAAAGGTTAACTGGTTAAATAGTTAATTGGTCAATTGGGTGATTCGGCTAAACTCTTTTTACCATGTAATCTCCTGTATTTTTATCGCCATTATTAACCAATTAACCTTTTAACCAATTATCCCTTGCTCAGTATAACGCTGCCTGCATAACCGACTACTACTACAATTAGAGCCCCGATTACATTCAGCCAGAGGAATGATACAACATCCAATACATAAATAACCAATACCCTGGCCTCTGCTATTATAGCCGCATAGGCAATCATGGAGGCGAGTGCATCTCATTTTTATTCAACCCTAACGGGTTGGTGTTTTTATCATCATTTTTCCGGGGGTAATACCCCCGGCTATTCAAATTGCGCCCCATTCGGGCTTTTCTATCGTTGCCTTACTTTTTCAGCAGACCCCAAGTACTCTCATCAGTCAGTAAATCTAACTTCGTTATCCGGGCGTATTTTCTGCATGGCAAGGTTCATTTTATTGGTGGGATCCATGTCGGGGTAATGGCGGATGGAGTCATCCATTTTCAGATCGTCTTCATTGACATCATTGATATTGTTGACCCAAATGATGTTTCCTTCGCGGAAGGGCGATGGGCGCTGAGAAAGGTGGAAGGGAGGCATAATATTCGGAATTGGCAGTTGGCAGTTTGCAGTTGGCCTGCTTTCCCGAGAAGTCGGGACAGGCTGTTCCCCGCAATGACGGGAGGCATTGTCACATTTTCAGGAAAAATTTTTTCGGTATCATTTTGTGATAATGATATATTGCCATTTCCTTCATGAGGCTTTGCTATAGCGGGTTTGGTGCATATAGATGATGGATGGGACATTGTTACATCATTTGCACACATTATCACATCTCTTTTTTTGGAATTGGGAATTGGGAATTCGGAATTTGGATTGGTATTTGGTTCATTGGAATTTGGAATTTGAGGTTGGGTTGCTTCGTTCCCCGCAATGACAGGTGGTATTGTCACATTTTCAGGAAAAATTTTTTCGGTATCATTTTGTGATAATGATATATTGACGTTTCCTTCATGAGGCCTTATTAGAGCGGGTTTGGGGCATATAGAGGATGGATGGGACATTGTTACATCATTTGCGCACATTATCACATCTCTTTCTCTGGAATTGGGAATTTGGAATTGGGAATTCGGATTAGTATTTGGTTGATCGGAATTGGGAATTTGGGATTGTGTGCCTGAAGTTATTTCCGCGTTTTGAGATTGAGTTTCAGCCTCAGCCCGCCCCTCTCCGTTATCTCCAAGGGGAGGGGGAGGTGTTACCGGAGAGGTTTGACAGGGAGCTTCGGGGGTGTCCGGTAATTGTGTTTTTTCATAATTTTCTAGATTATTCATTACCAAATCCATGCGGACTTTCATCATATCCTCGAACGCTGTATTTGAATTCAGCACATTACCCATCACATATTGGTCGGCCAGGTTGGTGACTTTTTTGGCGAGTTCGTGATCTTTTTTATTAATAAACTTCAGTAATTCGGTATAGGCCTCCATGTAGGCGCCTGTATGCTGACGACTAATGGTATTTGACATTTTCAGCAGTTTGTACATCATGTTGACCTCTTCCATTGTGGGGCAACGTTCATCTGGTGTGCGATTGTAAATTCTTTGGTTGATGGCATCGAAATGATTGTAGATGTCGTTGATAATAACGGCAGGCGCTTGCCGTATGGCAATTTTCATTTCTTCCCATTTGCCATTTTTCATCCACAGGTATATGGTCCGGCGGTGGACGTTGAGAATGTCGGCAATTTCCTGCTGTGTTTTGTCGGTATTGAGATAGAGCTCTTTAGCGAGTTGCTGTTGTTCGGATTTTGGTTGCATTTTTTTAGGGAATTAGGAATTAGGAATGTTTTCTTTTTGGATGGTATTGCGAATTAGGTTGCTCTTTCCTGCTAATTACATGTATTGTATATGGCTAATTTTCAGTCACTTAAAATCATCTCTTTTTTCAACTTTGCCCTCATTATCTTACTTTTCTTTTGCTTGCCCAAAAGAAAAGTAACAAAAGAAAAGGGCCCTTTTTTTGAAATGCTCCGCACAAAAAAAGATCGCTATACGCTGAAATGTGGGGGAAAGCTATTAAAGGTTACCCTTGTTGGCGGGGCTATGATTTAGCGAAAGAATCTAAATTTAGCTTGAGCGCTGTTGCATTTGTTCCTTATGACTTAGTTGGGTCGAGTTGTACTGATTATTTCGGGTGTAAAATTGCAGAGGATTTTTGGTTTTAACAAAACGAAAATCTATGATAATACGAAAAGTGCGTTATCATATACAGCTATGTGAATATCATAAAACTTTTTTTTGCGATAATTAGCTGAATGATTGCTTTGTATATATTATAAACCACCCATGGCGGACTAAAGTGATATTATGGCGATTTTTCTTATTGCGAAAATGATGATATTAGTGATTTTTTTGTTGTTTTTTGGGCTATAATCCGCATCCTGTATCTGAATATTGAAGGTAGGAGTGGGAACACCCGCGTCGGAGACGACTGTGCCGGGGCATTCTCGTTACAAACGAGAACGAGTTGGAATCTGTATATTGAAGGCAGGTATGGAATACCCGCGTCAAAGACGCTGTGCCGGGGCATTCTCGTTGCGAACGAGAATTACCTTTACAACATCTACACTATTCACATCATAGCCCTATTCCTTGCCATACACAAAGCCACCCGCAGAGGAATAGACCCATGTTGTGAAGGCAACCATATAAAGTAATTCCTTCAATCGCTACACTTGCTTTCTCCCAAGCTGCCACTATTGGAATAGTTTATTCTCACATCGCACAGGCCGTTCACAGGGGGCGGTTCATAATAAAATATACTTTGAATTGAATAAGTATGTACCTTTAGGATATAAAATGTGCCTATGAAACAGATATTATTCATACTGCTTTTGCTACCTATATATTCGGATGCGCAAATCATTACAACAATTGTTGGTAAAGGAACAGTTGGTTTCAGTGGAGATGGAGGGCTGGCTACAATGGCTGAAATAAGCTATCCTCGCCAGACGGCTTTTGATAGAAGCGGGAACCTATATATTACTGATAGAAATAACCAACGTATCCGCAAAGTAACTCCCTCAGGTATTATTTCAACTATTGTAGGAAGTGGTATGGCAGGTTATAGCGGAGATGGCGGTCCTGCCACAATGGCGCGAATTACTAGTCCTTCTGGAGTGGTTGTTGACAGCTTAGGAAATGTATATTTATGTGGTGGTCCGAATACGCTGCGTAAAGTCGATACAGCAGGCATTATTACTACTTTTGCTGGTACTGGAACAAATGGTTTCAGTGGAGACGGAGGTCCCGCCACTGCAGCACAGATATACGACCCTCAAGAATTGGCGATAGACCGTTTAGGGAATATCTATTTTGCGGATGTTGCGAACCAAAGGATTCGTATGGTTAATACCTTGGGTATCATTTCAACAGTAGCAGGTAATGGCACTGCTGGTTTTAGTGGTGATGGGGGAGCTGCTACTTTAGCTAATTTGAATTTTCCTGAAGGAGTAAGTGTTGATGAATCAGGTAATATATACATTGCTGAAGTGAATAACAATCGTATCAGGAAGGTTAACATGGCTGGTATTATTTCAACCGTTGCTGGAAACGGCACTAGTGGGTTTAGTGGCGATATAGGTCCCGCAACTGCGGCTGAAATATCTGAACCTACAGGTGTAAGAAATGACAAACAAGGAAATTTATATATTGCTGATGCAAATAATAGTAGAATCCGTAAGGTAGATGGTTCGGGTATAATTACAACAATAGCTGGGAATGGCATTTTTGCGTTTGCAGGTGATGGCGGTCCAGCTACCGCTGCTGAATTGAATGCCTCGGTAGGAGTAAATGTTGATGCCGCTGGAAATGTTTATATTTCTGATTGGAATAATAGCAGAGTTCGCAAGCTTAGCGGAGGGGTAACTACCAATGTTTATTTACCTCACAACTCTATTACAAATGCTCGGGTATTTCCCAACCCCGCTACCACAGCCCTAACCATCACATCCACCGATAAGATAACCAGTATTGCAATCACTAACCTCATAGGCCAAACCGTTTACAGCAATTCCTATCACAATGAAGAGGTACAGGTGGTTGTAGCAGATTTGCCAGAAGGCATGTACCTTATAAAGATAAACGGTACAGAGGTGAAGAAGTTTGTGAAGCAGTAACAAGAACATTGCCTAGGATGCCTATATTTCAGCTTTTGTAGCCTGATTGACGCCAAGTCCCTTGAACATGCCTACGCTAAAGCTATGGCAGTTGAAAAAAGCGGAGACTTGGCTACGACACGAACACTACGGAAATCCTTATCCCTGTATCTGAATATTGAGGGCAGGTATGGAATACCCGCGTCAAAGACGCTGTGCCGGGGCATTCTCGTTGCAAACGAGAACGAGTTAGGAAAGAGTGCTCATTTATAGTATTGAGTGAAGAAAAAATATGCCGCAATCTGCATAATTAACACCAGTATTACCACGAAGAAAAAATACGCCAGTTTTGTTTTTAGGAAGTATTCATCATCTGCAAATTAGTATAAACTTGCATGACTTTTACTCTTTGAATAAAGTGAATAAATAATTCTCTAATTATCAGATTGACGATTTAAATTTGTCTTATGACTGCTTCACAGAAATATAGAATACTGGATTTGATAGAGCAGATTGAAAAGGTGGATAAAATGATATTATTTCATGAAAATAGTCCTTCGAAGTTAATGGCGGAACAATATGAGTACAGGAAAAAGTTGTTCTTTAAAGAATTGATTGAGGAAATAATGAAAATAGATGATCTTTCAAAATACAGTTTTAAGTTAATCAGCCTGGCAATTAATAAATTTTATCCTGAATTAGTTCAGTCATCAGCAGGTAAGGAATCGAAGAGTATTAAGATCAATAAGCAGCTTAAAGAATTTAAAGAATTGGAGGCTGTACTTGTTGCTTAGCATGCAGGAAATTGCCTACTAAGAATCCGGGACTGAATTATTTTTAGACCATATTCTTGCCTTGGGATATAGGAGGCGAATCTACTTTTGAAAATTTACAAACGCTTTGTTCGGTTTGTAATATTGGTAAAAGTAATCTTGATTTTAATGTATAAATTTGCAATAAAAAATAACGGTATATGGGAATGGTATATGCGGACGTAGAATTAATAAATGGCCTTGATGAAGGCAATGCTAAACGACATATGATAGGTGAGGATGAAGTAAGAAAATTTCCGGTTAATATTTTAGTTGACTCGGGTTCCTATATGCTCGCTATTAATGAGCATATTCAGGAATATCTTCAGTTACCTGTTGTTGATTCAAAAAGAGCGCAGACTGCAGATAACCGGGTTATCGATTGTGATGTTGTAGCTCCGATTGTATTACTATTTGAAAACCGCAGGTTTACCGGCAGCGCAATGGTGCTGCCAGGAGATTCAGAACCATTGCTGGGGACGATACCTTTGGAAGAAATGGATGTCTTGATCCATCCATTGAGGCAGGAATTGATTGTCAATCCGGAGCATCCTTTATATGCGCAGTTAAAATTAAAGTGAAGGAATGTATTATACTGAGCAAGGGGTAAATTAGTGGGTTAAGAACTTCGTGCAAGCTTAGGTTCATCATTCCGCATGTCATGGTTCGGCGTGGCTCACCATGACAAATTATCTATTAAGCTATATCTGTAAGAGTCACTAATTTATCCCTTGCTGAGTCTAAAATAAAAAATATTTCCGGATGTTGAAATAACTATCATTCCTGCTTCGGGGAATTCCAAAGGGATTGGTAACCCAAAAAAAGTTGCTGAAATGAAAAAAATACTCAGCAAAGTGAAGTACCCATTGCCAACCAGGTAGCAGTTTTATAAAATCCATTTGGGGATTTAAGGTTTACCTGCTTATTTTTACCCTATCAACCACTCAATCTCCATATTAGAATCACCCATTGAATTCCTCAAAGGCGTTGGCCCGCAACGTGGCGAGATGCTGCGCCAGGAACTGGAGATCAGCACCTTTGAAGACCTGCTATACCATTACCCCTACAGGTATTTCGACAGAACGCAACTGACTAAGATAGGCGATATCAACGGGCAGACTGACTATGCGCAAATTGCAGGTACACTTATTAACATTACCGAAGAAGGCGAAGGCAGAAAGAAGCGGCTGGTAGCTACACTGTATGATGATACAGGCAGGATAGAACTACTTTGGTTTCAGGGTGCGCAGTGGATGAAGAAAACACTGAAGGAAAATGAACGTTATATTGTATTTGGAAAAGTGAGCCTGTTCAGCGGCTATTATAATATAGCCCATCCTGAGATTGAACCATGGAATGCAGATACTGCTATTGCAGGTATGCAGCCTGTTTACTCCACAACTGAGAAACTAAAGATAAAGGGAATTACCAACAGGTCTTTTGCAAAGCTTACACAGGTCCTTTTTGAAAAAGTACAACCCGGAGATATACCTGAAGTACTACCTGAAAATATTCTTCGTCAATATAATTTACTAAACCGTTATCATTCGCTTCGCTGGCTGCATTTCCCTGATACGGGGGAACATGAACAGATGGCACGTTACCGGATGAAGTGGGAAGAGTTGTTCATTTCTCAGTTGATGATAGCCCGGTTGCGCCTGCAGCATATTGCACAGCAGGGCTGGAAATTTGAAAAAGTCGGAGACCACTTTAATGATTTTTTCAGACTACATCTTCCCTTTGAACTGACCAATGCACAAAAACGCGTTTTAAGAGAGATAAGACTTGATACCGGTACAGGCAAGCAAATGAACCGTCTGCTTCAAGGCGATGTTGGCAGCGGTAAAACGATAGTTGCTATCATGTCTATGTTGCTGGCGCTGGACAATGGGTTCCAGGCATGCATCATGGCGCCGACAGAAATACTGGCACAACAGCATTATTTCAGCATTTCAGAATTGCTGGCAGATATGGGCATTCCTGTAAAACTGCTTACCGGTAATATTAAAGGCAAGGCACGTAAAGAGATACTTGCAGGATTGGCCTACGGGACAACGCCGATAGTTGTAGGCACACATGCGCTCATAGAAGAAAGCGTGCAGTTCAAAAACCTGGGGCTGGCAGTGATAGATGAGCAACACCGCTTTGGAGTAGGGCAGCGGGCGCGGCTATGGAAAAAGAACGAAATGCCACCTCATGTGCTGGTAATGACAGCAACCCCCATTCCCCGTACACTTGCCATGACACTATATGGCGACCTTGAAATATCCATTATTGATGAACTGCCGCCCGGACGCAAGGAAATAAAAACGGTACACCGAAGGGATGCAGCACGTGCAGGTGTTATGGAATTTATACGCAATGAGGTGGACAAGGGCAGGCAGGCCTATATCGTTTATCCGCTGATAGAAGAGTCTGAAAAGATGGATTATGAAAGCCTGATGGCAGGCTATGAACAGGTGAAGATCTGGTTTAACGAGAACAGGTACAGAATAGCGATGGTGCATGGCAGGCAGAAATCTGATGAACGTGAACGCAATATGCAGCGCTTTGTGAAAGGTGAGGCCGATGTGCTGGTAGCTACTACTGTAATAGAAGTAGGTGTAAATGTTCCCAACGCCTCCGTGATGCTTATAGAAAGCGCCGAGCGTTTTGGGCTTTCCCAGATGCACCAGCTCAGGGGGCGCGTTGGCCGCGGCGCCGATCAATCCTATTGTGTACTCCTCACAGGCAATAAACTGTCTGATGAAAGTTACAAACGGATACAGATAATGGTATCCACAACAGATGGTTTCAAAATAGCGGAGCAAGACCTCGCCATGCGCGGTCCGGGAGATATGTATGGCACTAAACAAAGCGGCGTACTTAAATTTAAGCTGGCGGATATTGTACTTGATGGCGCAATACTGGAAGAGACCCGCAAAGCAGCGCAGCAACTGCTTTCACAGGACCCAACACTTAGCCTGCCCCAAAACCAGGGAATAAAAAGTATGCTTGTGCAACAGGGACGGCAATCGCATTGGGGGAAGATTAGTTAATAAAATTAAAAATCAAAAATTAAAAATCAAAAGTCAAAAGTCAAAAGTAGAAAGTAGAAAGTAGAAAGTCAAAAATTAAAAATTGAAAATCAAAAGCGTATCGTGTATCTGAATTTAATAAGAAAATCCATAATTTTATTTCCATAAAAGAGTTACTCATGACAAAAGGGGAAGAATTATTTCATAAGATCGCTGCTGAAATTCCCAATACTAAGGAAAGCAAAATGTTTGGCGCACTTTGTATAAAAGCGCTGAATGGAAAAGCGGGTGTAATGTTCTGGAAAGAGGATATGATATTCAAATTAGAAGGCGAAAAGGAACAGGATGCGTTATCACTAACCGGTGCAAAATTGTTTGATCTAATGGGTGGCAGGCCTATGGGAGGATGGGTGCAGTTATCAGATATTCATGCAGCAAAATGGAAGCATTTTGCAGAAATTGCTATGAAAAATGTAGAGAAGATAAAGGTAATAAAAAAGATTAAATAAATTAATGTGAATGGGTGATTTCTAAATGTAAATAAAATATAGTATTTGATAATTATATAATACATTTCATATCAAGGCTATTTTAAAGGCTCTTCAATATATTTTAAATTTAACACATTAAATCGTACGCATAAAATAAATATTTATTTCAAAGTCCAAATCTTTTTCCTGATATTTGCTATACTAACGATGGGTTAGTAAGTACAGTCCTTTCCCGACATACCCTGGTATGTCGGGACTTTTTTTGCAATAGTCTATAGCATAATATCCCTTACCATGTTCAACGAGTCCTAATGCACGCATAACTTTTCATTATAAGCACTTCTGATTTCTTAAACTATCCATTTGTATAAACTAATCAACTTACTTCGTATTTTGCACGTTCAAAAAAAATACAATTCATGAAACATTTTTTCCTTTCGGTATTATTCCTTGCCGCAACAATAGTTGCTGATGCGCAAACTCCTTTAAAGCTTCCTGCGTTGAGCCCTAATGCAAAAATCTCACAGGATTTTTCTACATCTTCTATTGAGATAAGCTATAGCCGTCCTTCCATGAGAGGCCGGAAGATTTTTGGTGACGTGGTGCCATTTGATAAAGCATGGCGTACGGGCGCTAATTCCCCCACTAAAATAAAGATTGGTGAGGAACTGGAAATTGGCGGCCAGAAAGTAAAAGCAGGAGAATACACCTTGTATGCTACGCCGGGTAAAACGGAGTGGGAGATAGTGTTGAGCAATGGTACCGGAAGTATTGGCCCGGAAGGTTATTCCAAAGAATTTGATGTGGCGCGCTTCAATATAAAGCCCACCATTACGGAAAAACAATGCCAGACATTTACGATACAGATTTCTGATATTACTTTCACAGCCTGCAAACTGGAACTGGAATGGGAAAGAACTAAAGTAGTAATACCCATAGTTGCCCGTAACTCTGATCGCATTGAGGAAAGTATTGATAAAGTAATCAATCATCCTGCGCAGTTACCTTATTTCCAGGCTGCAAGTTATTATTTTGAATCAGACAAGAAAATTGATCTCGCCAATTCTTATGTGAACAAGGCGCTGGAACAAGACCCCAAGGCATTCTATATCTGGTATCTTAAAGCACGGATTGAAAAGAAACTTGGTAATGAAGCGGAAGCTATGGCAGCTGCAAAGAAATCTATGGAATTAGCTAAGGGCTCTGCTAATGAAAGAGAGTACATGAATAATAACCAAAAAATTATTGATGATATAAATAGGTCAAAACCCAAAAAACAGGTAAATGATTAACCTTTAAAACGGTTATCGTTGTAAGTCTTTATGTAAATAGTACATTTGAACCGGCAAAATAATTGCCGGTTTTTTTATTTCATTATGAGGAAGATACTTTTCACACTTATTTATATAGTCGCTGCGGCAAATCTTTATGCGCAACAGGTCCGGCCTGCCAATTCAGAAAAGATTTATCACGAGATAGCTCAGTTACGCCATCTTGTCAACGTGTTATATGTAGCGGCCCACCCTGATGATGAGAATACCCGCCTGCTGGCATGGCTGGTAAATGACAGGAACATACGTACTGGATACCTCTCTTTAACCCGGGGAGACGGAGGGCAGAATATATTGGGCAGCGAGCAGGGAGAAGCACTAGGACTTATAAGGACTCACGAACTGATGGAAGCCCGCAAGCTCGATGGCGCAGAGCAGTATTTTTCCCGTGCTATAGATTTTGGTTTTTCCAAGACCCAGGAAGAAACATTCAAACACTGGACAGAATACCTGCTTACTTATGATGCCGTTTGGGTGATGCGCAAATTCAGGCCTGATGTGGTGATTTGCCGTTTCCCGCCTAATGTAATGGCAGGACATGGCCAACATGCCGCATCTGCAATAATCGCGGCAAAGGCATATAAAATGACGGGGGATAAATTGCAATATACAGAGCAACTGCATACTTATCCTGCCTGGAAACCGAAAAGGTTGTTGTTGAATACTTATCGTTTTGGCGACCGTAACACCACTTCCGAAGACCAGTTCAAACTTGCGGTGGGGCAATATGTTCCGGAAATAGGAATGGGTGTAGGGGAGCTTGCAGGGTTAAGCCGCAGCATACATAAAAGCCAGGGAGCAGGTACGCCGGGAGTACCCGGCATTCAAACAGAATATTTCAAAATGGTGGACGGGGATAGCCTTTCACAATCATTATTTGATGGGATAGATATAACATGGAACCGGGTTGGCAAGCCGGAAATTGGAGAGGATCTGAAGCTCATAGAAGAACAGTATGATTTCAGGCATCCGGATGCAAGCATTCCTGCGCTACTGGCTGTCCGGAATAAAATTGCAACCGTAACGGATGATTACTGGCGAAAACAAAAGATGGACGAGATAGACAGGACAATACTTGATTGCACCGGCCTTTTAGCTGAACTTTATACTAAACAGCCACAGGCTGTCAGGGGCGCTTCTTTGCCTTTTACACTTCGTGTTATTGCGAGGTCCAATACCCCTGTGATGTTGAACAGTATTGAATGGGGCAGCGCAGATACTATGGTGAGAATGGTTATTTCAAATGATACTTTAAGGACCTTTGAACGTACAATCACCATACCATCAAATACGCCTGTTACACAGCCTTACTGGCTGTCCACCCCGCATATCTCGGGTTCAGATATGTACACTATACCCAATGACACATTGATTGGATTGCCGGAAACACCGAATAATCTTAATGCTACTTTACAAATAAGTATAGGCGGGACTTATTTTTCAATAAAGGTACCCTTGTCTTATAAAAAACTGGATCCAATAAAAGGCGATGTTGTAGAGCAACTAAGAATAGTACCTGATGCAACTATTGCGTTCAATACAACACTGTTAATTACTAATCCCGACGGCTCCGTTCAGGCAGATGTTCGCTTACATGCCTATAAAGAAATAAAGGATGCTGTGCTGACCGTTTCCGGAACGAAATCTGAAGTAGCGGTTATTAAGGGCCTTAATTTAAGCCTGTCTGCCGATACTATAATAACAGTCAAAGTATCGCCGCAGTTATCTGTAGCGCAAAGCAAGGATGATTATTACCTGACCGCGGAATTAGCAGCAAACGGAAATAAATATGATAAATCCCTTTTCCTGATACAGTATAATCATTTGCCTACGCTTCAGTACTTCACAATGGCTTATACTAAAGTATTGCGCGCCAACTGGAAATGTACAGCAAAACATATTGGCTTTATAGAAGGTGCTGGTGATTATATACCCTCCTTTTTACGGCTTGCTGGTATGGAAGTTGATGTGCTGAAAGAAGCTGATCTTACCAATGCCCAAAAACTCAAAAAGTATGACGCCATCATAACGGGTATAAGGGCTGTGAATGTGGAAAAGCGCATGGCCTACTGGCTGCCGGTATTAATGGAATATGCCCAAAATGGGGGTACACTGGTGATGCAATACAATACAACCCAGGATATGGCCACCACCAAACTAGGCCCGTATCCTTTTACCCTCGCATCTGACCAAAGGGTAACTGAAGAGGATGCGGCAGTCACTTTCCCTGATCCGAAAAATAAAATACTCAACTACCCGAATAAAATTACAGACGCTGATTTTGCAGGCTGGGTACAGGAGCGGGGACTCTATTTCGCATCTAAATGGGATGACAAGTACACGCCTTTATTCTCCATGCATGATGCCGGTGAGCAGCCGCTGAATGGCGGTACCCTCTATGCTAAAGTTGGAAAAGGAAACTACATCTATACTTCGCTTTCTTTCTCCCGCCAGTTGCCGGTAGGGAATAAGGGAGCGATACGGCTGCTGATGAATATGCTGAGTGCAGGGAAATAATTTTGTATTATAATAAATCTGGTACAATTGTTGTGGTATTAGACTTTGAAAATATACCACTTTGCTATTCCCTTTATTACAAAATTCTTTTCTTAAGTTGCCTTAAAACCTTTCCCAGCTTGTATTTACCTTTAGGCCAAGGGACAAACAAAATGCCCAGGTGGGCTTCTTCAGAGTGGACTTATCCGCATTCGTGGAGTGTCTCCTCTCACCCAAGTTATTCTTATGTATTAGGTTTGTTAGTTTCACATCCCGGGATATTATCTGCTTAGTCGGTCAGGTGCATTATATGGGATTGATGGCGACCTACTACAAAATATGGATGGGAAATGATGTGTAAAAATCGTTTACCGGCAACGTGGAAACAGTTTATGCTACTGCTTCACAAACTTCCTGATCTCTGTGCCATTTATCTTTATGAAATACACACCTCTTGGTAGGTCTGCTACATCTACCTGTACCTCTTCATTATGATAGTAATTGCAATAAACGGTTTGCCCTATGAGGTTCGTGATAGTGACACTGGTTATCATATCAGCGGAGGAGATGGTTAGGGAAGTTGTGACGGGATTGGGATAAACTTTCAATCCATCAGGCTGCAACCCTGTTACGACAATCCCCCCCCAGCAGGAACCTGCTTCATGCACTTCGAATGGATATGTTGCAGTTCCAATACCACATATATTTGTTACAGTATAATTGATAGTATCATTTCCAATTGCCATCCCTTTTACATTTATTCCTTCACCATATAGTGTAGACCCCAATATTGCAATCGCAGTGTTAGCGCTTGACCAAATACCTCCTGATTCGCTTTCATAAAATTCACTCATCTCATCTAAACATAACTCCCCTCCATAGTAGATGGTTCCACCCAATTTGTGAACCATGATAATAATAGTATCATAACATTTGCCAGTTTGGGTATATGTTATTATTGAAGTACCTTCTTTAACACCCGATACTACACCAGTAATTGAATCAATGGTAGCAATGGAATTGTTATTGCTTCCCCATTTTCCACCTACGATAGTGTCACTTAAGATGGTTGTTGATCCAACGCAAACATTGGTAGTCCCAATTATTGGCACTGGGTTAGGTTGTACTGTCACGGTTTTAGTAATATAAGAGGCTCCTACCGCATACGTTATGGTAACCGTGCCTGCTGAAATGCCAGTAAATAGGCCTTTTGTAGAATCTATAGTTGCAACTGCAGTTGTGCCACTATACCATTTACCCCCTGAAGTACTATCGCTAAAAGTGGCTACAGAACTTATGCAAAAAACTGAATCTGAAGTTATCGGCTTAATAGCAAATGAACTGGATGCAATCAGAAGTAAAAGGAGCAAGGTGAGGTTAAAGTGTTTCATAGATATTATTTTATATAGTAAAGATACATACTTATTCAATTCAAATTGTGTTTATTGCGAACCGCCAAAAAGTAAAATGAAGTGCTGTGAAGTAAAGCATGGTGCATGTTTCCTCCATGTTTACCACTTGAATAGACCGTTGTTTTTATTGCCCATCTCATGATATATGTATCTTGTTGGCCGAAAGCCTTTACAATAAACCACATAATAGATTATGCACATAAAAAAAGAGCGCCAATTAAGGTGCTCTTTTCGTTAGAAGCGGAGAGAAAGGGACAACTTTCGAACTTTTTTGTGGAGGATTTGAAGAATATTGTTGAGTTTTGATTAATTCGGTAACCCACTAATTTAGATATCATGGAATTGAATTCACAAATAGCACAAATTCTGTCGAAGGTCAACAACTTGAAAATGAAAGACCAGTTCTTTCATGTCTTTGGCGCATCTACTCATCAATATAATTTCAACCCAACAAAATCTGATGAAGAATTACAAGCGTTCGAAGAAAGGTTCAATATTCAACTTCCGGCAGAGTATCGATGCTTTCTAAAAGTAGTATGTAATGGAGGGGGCGGACCGTATTATGGCGTTGAGCCTTTAGAAAATAGTTTGTTTTTGAGTTTAGACTATCCCGATACAAATTTCATAAACAATCCTTCTTTGAAATTCTTGTTTACCGATGCATGGAATATGAATCTGGGTGATAGTGATGAGGATGGTTTTGAAGATAGAGAAAAAGAGTATTTCGATACGAAATGGTCGAACGGTCTTTTAAGGATTTCAAATTTCGGATGTGGTATTTCAATTAACCTAGTTGTAAATGGAGAGGAATACGGCAATATTTGGGTTGATGACAGATGTAATGATAATGGAATTTACCCCTATAAAAACAGCGAAAATGCCAAAAGGGTAGGATTTCTTGACTGGTATGAATCGTGGTTAGATACAGCGCTATTGCAAGCTGGAGATTAGCGAAAATTAAAGAGAAAATTCCTGTGAACGCCCAAAGGGACTCTTCGAATGACAAAACCCGCGCTAAGCGCGGGTTTTGTCATTCTGCGGAGAGAGAGGGATTCGAACCCCCGAACCTGTTACAGTCAACAGTTTTCAAGACTGCCGCGTTCAACCACTCTGCCATCTCTCCGGGGTCAAAATTAGATTAACAGACGGACTTTCAAAAGTTTTTTTTCACATTGACTATATATTTTTAGTCGTAAGCCATTAACCACCACAAAAGACCTTCATAAAATGCATGGAACACATGGTTTTTGTTAAACAAATTTTAAAACACAACATTAGAAGCCCTAATATAATGGAGTAACATGTTTTTGCTGTTTATATCCCCTAAATTTGATAAATGACGGAGAAAATTAAATATTTCATGTCGCTTTCATTTCTGCTTGCCGGATTTGCAGCATGTGGCCAAAATGATAATTATGAACGATCAAAAACATTTAAACAAATGAATACTGCAATAAAAAATGAAACCATGCATAAATCAGAAGCAGCCACTTTTGGCGCAGGATGCTATTGGTGCACAGAAGCCCAGTTCCAGCAACTTAAGGGTGTAGAGAAGGTAGAGTCGGGCTTTAGCGGCGGGCATATTGACAATCCTGATTACAAGCAGGTATGCTCCGGCACAACCGGCCATGCTGAAGTATGCAATATCACTTACGACCCCGCCATAATCAGTTTTGATGAACTGCTGGCGGCATTCTGGACTTGCCATGACCCAACAATGCTTAACCGGCAAGGTAATGATGTAGGTACACAATACAGATCTGTTATTTTCTACCACAATGAAGAACAAATGAAGAAGGCTAAGGATTATAAAAAGAAACTGAATGATGAAAAAGCATGGGCCAATCCGGTAGTGACGGAAATAGCCCCTTTTACCAAATTTTATAAAGCGGAAGATTACCACCAGAATTATTATAATGAAAACGGGAATCAACCCTATTGCCATTTCGTAATAGGCCCCAAAGTAGAGAAGTTTAAAATGGTATTTAAAGATAAACTGAAAAGTAAATAATTGACAATATAAAAGCCCGGTAAAACCGGGCTTTTATATTGCAGCATTTTTTAAATTCCTGTTTAATTAACAGTCAATGTAAATATCTGATTATTGGTAAATGGAAGTGTTACCGGATAGGTAGTGCCTGTAGAATTGGTGAACTGAACATGGACTGTTGATTGCTGGTAGGCTAAGTAATATCCAAGATCATAAGTAATCCCGTTTTTAGGAATGGTCACATCTCCATATACTTCACCATAAGAAAATTGATAATTTACATTGTAATCAATAATATCTAAACTGTGTTTGTTAGCAACTCTGAGGAAGAAATAAGTAGAACCAACATCCAAAGGCACTTTTAAGGTGTCAGTTGCAGGAAAACTATTGCTGATCTGCCAATTGATTAACACCCCCAAAAGGCCGCCGGGAACATTTGTTCCTAAAGAATTAGCACCGGCAGTTGTAAAAGCAGTACCTGATGCGGCATTGTTTACTTTACCTGTATAAGAAATTGAACCGCCAACCGGTATACTACCTTCTTTACCATTTACAGTGATGGAGATTGGCGTAAACGTATTGTTTGTGTATTTTATCACAGTCAAAGCGGCTACTTCACAATTAGTACCGGAAAACCCTGTCGGGCAGCTACAAACACCATTTGCGCACGACCCTCCGTTTTGGCAAATAACATTATTACAATTGACTTTGGTACATGCTGTAAAAACCGCTACACTGAAAACGCCGGTTGTAATCAGGGCAGCCAATAAAATTGTTTTTAAGTTTTTCATTTTATTTATGGTTAGTTAGTGTGCAATCAAAAAATAGTCTGATATTTTTATTCATCAGGCTTGAGGTATCTACTCAATATTGAGCAGCTTATTCATTTTTATAAGTTGTGTATTCCTGCGCAAATTTAATGGTTATTTTTTATTAAACTATTTTCTGTAACTGATAAAAAAATATTTATTGATTTATTTACAGTCCATAAACGCAAAAAATTACAAAACAGCTACTTTTTTACACATTTTGGAATTAGTAAACATTGATAAAGAGTGGAAAAATTCTTTTTGATTTTATTGTTAAAAAAATAGATTTTATTGTAGTTTTATTCAAAAAAATGTAGATTTGCCTATTATTAATTTTTCATTCAATTCAAAATGCAAGAAGGTACAGTAAAATTTTTCAATGAAACTAAAGGATTTGGTTTCATTACGCCATCGAATGGTGGGCAAGACATCTTTGTACACGTTTCTGGTCTGAAAGACCAAATTCGTGAAAACGACAAGGTGTCATTTGAGGTACAAAATGGTAAAAAAGGTCTAAATGCCGTAAACGTTAAAGTAATTTAATTTTACAGCACCACTTAATATCATTGCAAGACGTGCATCGCACGTCTTTTTTGTTTCAAGTGTCCGGGCTTATTATAACAACATCAAAAAGATGTGGTATTTTTTTGATTAGGTTCAGGTTGAACAATAGCAATCATCCTGTTAAATAACAGGCTGTTTTTTTTTTGTCCACATACTATCCACATCCATTTTTACTTTTGAATTAACCATGTATTTTTGATGACTTTATGCAAAAAAAGATAAGAAGTATTATACAGGCATCCGTAGATACCAAGCAAAAAATACTTGAGGATCCTATACTCGTGGAAAGGATTGAAACGGTAACCGGAATCATAGCTAAAGCCTTTGCGAATGGTAATAAAGTGCTGTTTTGCGGTAATGGAGGCAGCGCTGCCGATGCACAGCACCTTGCTGCGGAATTCAGCGGAAGGTTTTATTCTGACAGAGATCCTTTGCCATCAGAAGCTTTACACTGCAATACTTCATATTTAACAGCGGTAGCAAATGATTATGGTTATGATGTTGTCTATAGCCGCATAGTAAAAGGAACAGGAAAGCCGGGAGATATATTGGTGGGACTGAGCACTTCAGGTAATTCTGTTAATATTATCAAAGCAATTGAGCAAGCGAGAGAAATTGGTATGATTACTGTAGTACTTTCTGGAGAGACTGGTGGTAAAATGAAGGCTATGTGCGATTACCTGATAAATGTGCCAAGTAATGATACACCAAGAATACAGGAATCACACATTATGATAGGACATATAATATGCCAGTTAGTAGAAGAGGAATTATTTAAAAAATAAAATTTTGTATGATTATTCTAAGAAATAAACCCGAAATTGATAAAAGCTGGACCCTATTCCTTGACAGGGATGGTGTAATTAATATTGAATCTATCGGTTCTTACATTACTTCATGGAGCGAATTCCGGTTTCATGATGGCGCATTGGAAGCTATACGCTCATTGAGCCGCGTATTTGGAAATATTATTGTTGTATCAAATCAGCGGGGCGTTGGAAGGGGCATAATGTCAATGGAAGCCTTGCGTGAGATAAATTCGAATATGCGTACTGCCATTATTGAAAACGGCGGCAGGTTAGATAAGATTTATTCTGCTACTTCTGTAAGTGATGATGACCATAACAGGAAGCCTAATACAGGAATGGGGCTCCAGGCGCAGGAAGATTTCCCCGCAATTGATCCTAAGAAAAGTATTATGGTTGGTAATAGTATGAGTGATATGGAATTTGGCAAGCGGCTTTCCATGTACACTGTATTTCTTACAACCAAGCATGAACCATTTTCATTGCCGCATGACCTGATAGATGAGCAATACGCATCCTTATTCGCATGGGCTACAAGGCTTGCCCCGGTGCAAATGGTTGGATGATAAGTCAAAAGTTAAAGATTTAAAACCCGAAAGCGTATAATCACTATCCATTTATCTGCCAGGTTTTTTGTTTAAGGATTGATATTTTGTAATTACAGTATAGGGTGCCTGACAAATATTTTTTCTCTATCGAATAAATAGCGAAAAGTACAGAGTTCGCGGCTACGGTGTGTGCTCAGGTTCGCCGCAATATTCATCATTTTCGGGTTGAAGTCACCTATCCATTGCATTTCATAATCCTCATACTTGGCCTTGGGTTTTATTACGTTTGCTCCTTCAATAATCATGAATGCATCCACACCTTTGCCCTGGAATTCAGGTATGACTCCAAATACAAGTCCTACAAAGCGTTTACACTTACCAAATCTCTGTAAAAAAAGAAATTTTATCTTTTCCAACAAACCAAATCTGCCGTTCATGTATTTGAAATATTGATTCAGATCAGGCAGGTTTATCCACATTGCAATAGGTTCTTCCTTGTAATAAACAAACCAGATAATATGCTCATCCATTACCGGTTTCATTTTTTTAAACATTATAAGCGCCTGCTTTTCTTCAAGCGTTTTACCGCCACCATGCGAAGCCCATGCTTTGTTGTAGATATAGGTAAAGTCTTTTGCGAATTTTTCAAGGTTATTTTTACTGATCATTGACGCCTTGTAATTAGGGTCGGCAGAAAGAGCTTCGTGGCGATGATATAACTTTTCATCGAGCCGGTTTGTTACCGCAATGCCATAGCAAATCTGGTTATAATAATTTTTGAAACCATAGTTCTCAAAAAACGACTGGTAATAAGGAGGGTTGTAGTTCATACCATATAGCGGTGAATAAAACCCCTCAATAACCAATCCCCACCATTTATCCCGCTCCCCGAAGTTTATGGGACCGTCCATTGCCTCCATTCCGCGCTCCTGTAGCCATTTTTTGCAGTAATCAAACATAAAGTTTGCGCATTCCTGGTCATTGATACATTCAAAAAAGCCGATGCCTCCTGTAGGTTGCGCCTGCTTATATTGCCGGTTTACAAAAGCTGCAATGCGGCCTATAGGTTTACCCGTATTGTCTTTGAGAATCCATCGGGTACATTCGCCCCTTTTGAAAAATTTATTTTTCCCCGGGTCAAATACTTCTTCGATATCTTTATCTAAAGGACGTATCCAGTTGGGATCGTTTTTATAAATATCAATAGCTACCTGTAGAAATGCCTTTTTATCCGCTTCCGTTTTCACCTCATGCATGTGCATAGTAATATCAATACTTTTAATTGGAAATTGCCTGATTATTTTTAAGATAAGTATTTAACCGTCTCACATCTTCAAATGTGTTTATTAACTCCACCATGCTAAGATTGGCTAATAATAGCGGCCCGTCTTTCAATTTGCCATATTTCTTCTTTTTTTTAGTTCCATTCTTTTCATAACGATAATATCTGCTCAAAATTACTCCCAGCCAATATGTTGGATTTGGAATTTCTTCAGGAATTAATTTAAAGACATCGTCATTTTCAAGAGTACCGATGCTTATCAGATTTTTAGAGTAAGTTTTGATGATACATTTTGGCTGGGATAAAATCCATGCTTCCATTTCCTGCACCATAAAAAATACGTGATTTTCGTATTCAGTTAATGTTAGTTCGTGAAGTTTATTTGCTTTTTCAGTTTTAGGGGAATCTGAATCAATCAGTAAAATACAATTGTCTTTTTGTTGTTCACTTTTAAATGATTTTATAGCTTGTTTATAACCGGCTGCAGGTTCAATTACTAAATTAAAAGAATCTAGTGGGAAAATATTTGACAGTATTATATGAAAACTCTCCCGGAACTTTTCACTGTTATTGAATGTATCGGCATCAATATTACTATTAGGAAGGACACCGCCTTCCACTATAATTTTTATGTTTACCATCTTTTCCCGCCTATTTTACCTCTTAGCCAAAGTTGTCCAACTAAAAAATCGTCATTCCAATCTTCAAAATCACTTTCCGATTTCCGGGTTACTATTGTTTTGTTGTTGTCATCTTTTTCGAAAACAAGAACATCTTCTATATCAAATGAATTTAAAAGTTGAGGGGAATGGGTGGCTATTATCAGTTGTGAATTATCAAACGAAGCTTTTTTAATTGCTTCTGCAATAGTGTTAATCATATCCGGATGAAGACCAATTTCAGGTTCATCTAAACTTACAAGATATCCTCTTTCCGGGTTAAGGAAAATTGATAATAACAACAGATATCGCAATGTACCATCAGAAATGTGTAATACACTTACAGTGGTAGCCAAATTTTTTTCTCTTAAAGTTAAATAATATTTATCAGCCCATACATCAAAATTAATGTCTTTAAAGTTTGGGTTTACCTTTTTTAAATAATCTTCTATTTTTTCATATTGAAGGGTGTGTTGATTTTTTATTCTATGTAAAACTTGAACTAAATTTTCACCTGTAGGAAATAATTTGGTTTCAATTCCGCTAAAACTCTTTTGCCTAATGCTGCTTTCAAGTGTCGTATCGAAATAGTCGTAAACAGCAATAGAATCAATAGCTTGCCTTAAAGTATACAAAGGGAAAAATCTATCAGGATCAGAAATTTGTCTCAAAATAAGTTCCTGTTCTTTAAAAAGAATACTGCCATTTTCTTGTGGATATTGCTGCCATCCAATATTGCCATCTTCCCTTGTTGAAATAATTCCTTTACCATTTTTCATTTTTAAATAAACAAATGGATCGTTTCTTCTTTCTTTTTTTTCATTATATAA
Source organism: uncultured Bacteroidota bacterium (assembly GCA_903887005.1). GTDB lineage: Bacteria > Bacteroidota > Bacteroidia > Chitinophagales > Chitinophagaceae > Nemorincola. The sequence goes on from CAISOH010000221.1 coordinate 34,429, forward strand.
ATACTCCTCTAAATAAAAAGAAGTGATTCCACTTTTATGAATAATTATTTCATAAATCGGGTTGTTTTTAAATTTATATCCATTGTTATTAATTACTTTATTTATAACATGGTAATCGAACTCATAAACTAGTTTAATAGTATTAGATTTTGATTCATTAAAATTCGCTACAGTATTAAAACCTCCCCAATCTTTTAAAAATATTTTTTCTAATCCTTTTCCTGAAATGCTTTCATATAAAAAACGAATAGCTTTAAGAAAATTAGATTTTCCGCTACCATTAATTCCTACAAGTATATTGACCTTAGGATTTAGTTCTATAGTAGTTGATTCGCTGAACGAGAAAAAATTTTCGATTGTTATACTTTTAATCATTTCACAAAGTTATGGTTAAAAGTAAAAATCTTTATGCAAATAGTATATTTATACCAAGTAGTATTTTTAGGCTTTTGGGGGCTAACACATATTTGGGTACTTTTGCAGGTTTATATGGAAGGCAGGAAAGCGGTCGAAAATTATTTTATTACATGAACTTACTCGTACAAGAGATAATAAGAGATCCTGTTGCTACATTACTTATAATCGGGAACCTCATTATTATTGAAAGCCTGCTTTCAGTTGACAATGCCGCAGTGCTGGCAACCATGGTAATGGAATTACCAAAACGGCAAAGGAAAAAGGCATTGCAATTCGGGATATTCGGGGCTTATCTGTTTAGGGGTATTTGTCTTTTTTTAGCATCTTATCTTGTGAAGATATGGTGGTTGAAGGTTCTTGGAGGCTTATATCTGATCTACCTTGTTTGGGATTGGTGGAATAAGAAAAGGAAAAAAGAAACCGGAAAAAATGAAATAAAAAGGGAAAATAGCTGGTTATATAAAGTTACGGTTGGGCGTTTGGGTCATTTCTGGGCAATTGTCATTTCAGTGGAATTGATGGATCTTGCTTTTTCAATGGACAATGTATTTGCGGCAGTAGCTTTCTCAAATAATATCCTGATCATTCTTTGTGGTGTATTTATTGGTATCCTCGCTATGCGGTTTGTGGCACAAGGTTTTGTAAAGCTCATGGAGCGCTACCCATTTCTGGAGGGTAGTGCGTACGCAGTAATTGGTGTTCTTGGAATAAAGCTGACTTTATCTTTGTTCGAGCATTTGTATCCGGAATCAAATGTTAGTAAAACTTTAGGTAGCCATGAGGTTGATTGGTTAACATCTATTATTACAATACTCATTTTTTTCGTTCCAATACTTACAAGTGTATTGTTCAATTTTCCAGGGAGAAAAAAAAATGATTAATATCATAATTTTTTTTAGACTATTTTTTTTCTTTGTCAATCAACAAGCGATCTTGC
>CAISOH010000222.1 GCA_903887005.1 uncultured Bacteroidota bacterium
AGTTGGTATAAGTTCCTGCTGCCTGGGCTGCTGATACGCTGAGTGTTGCTCCTAACTTTAAAGTCTGGGAACCGCCTGAGCTTAATGTACCGGTTGAAGAAGGATTGCTGGTGAAAGAACCAACTGTCATAGTATGGCTTGCACCGTCGGAAAGCGTAGCGGTTGAAGGCAAAGTGATTGCGTAAGTATAGCTTGCTTCACCGGAAACAGTAAACTCAGCTGAAGTAACAGTACCATTGGTAGAAGGAAGTGTTACACCACCTGCGCCGCCTGTTGTACGTGAGCTGGAGGTTGACAATACAACAGTACCGCTTGTAGAAGCAGATACTGCTATGTTACCAAAGTTCATATCCACTGTTTTAGAGATGGAAATGGGAGTGATGATTGTTGCTGCGCATGAAGCTGTTGCTGATGCCTGAGCGAAAGAAATGTTAGTAGAACCGAGTACTACTGCTGCTGCGATGATTGCTTTTGTGATGTTTTTCATTTTGTTTTGTTTTTGAGTTAGTTAAGAATGTTTGTTTGAATAGTATATATCCATTGTTGTGCCAAAGTTTTAACTAATTGAAATTCAATTACTTAACAAATTGGCACAGCGCCAATCATTCCAAATAGCGGAGTGTATTTCCAAATTTTGGAAAAAATATTAATTTTGGAATAAATAAAAATGAAAAGAAAGCAGGTATTTGACAATACCGAATTAAGCGCCTGCTGCTTCCTCATATGCAGAAGGACGAGTGAAACATTTAAGGACCTGTAAGCTAAATATCGGGATTGAAATTAAATCCGTAACGTAACAAAAAAGTGTTACGTGGCTGTTACGTAATCCGTAACACTTTCTAAATCCGTAACAGTAACGTAACACCAGAATGTTACGTTACGTGCTACATAACCATAAATCAAATCACATAATTCCGGTTCAGCCAATAATTCCGTAATTTTAACCGATGCCCGAAACGATTCAAAACAATACAGATACACTTGATACTACGAACTCTGTTTTTCAGAAGGCGGTATCATTTGTAAGAGATACCAATGAAAACCTTTTCCTTACCGGCAAGGCAGGCACCGGTAAGACTACTTTTCTCAAATACATAAAAACGCAAACCAGCAAACAATGCGCCATAGTGGCGCCAACAGGTGTTGCAGCCATTAACGCAGGCGGTGAAACCATACACTCCTTCCTTCAATTGCCATTCGGGCCATTTGTACCAGGCACTGTTGGCGGTTTCGGCAGGCAGGGTGATGGTGGAACACAGGACAAACATTCGCTGCTCTCCAACCTTCGCCTCAGAGACACAAAATTAAGGTTGCTGCGCAGGCTGGAGCTGCTGATAATAGATGAGGTAAGCATGGTGCGCTGCGACCTGCTGGATTCTATGGACCTTGTGCTGCGGCATGTGAGAAAAAACTGGTCGCAGCCATTTGGCGGTGTTCAGATGGTATTCATCGGCGACCTGTTCCAACTGCCGCCTGTGGCCCCGGAAGAAGACTGGGAGATATTGCGCAATTACTACAACAGCCCCTACTTTTTTGATGCGAAGGTGTTGCAGGATAATCCGCCGCTTTATATAGAACTGAAAAAGATCTACCGGCAAAAAGAACAGGCATTCATTGATATCCTCAACCGCATCCGCAATGGCAATGTGATGCAGCCTGATATTGACACGCTGAACAAGCTATACGATCCATTGCCGCAGAAACAGGATGGTTATATCATTCTGTCCACCCACAACCGGATAGCGGATAGCATAAACCAACAGGCGCTGGAGAAAATACCCAAACCTATACATACATTTAAAGGAACTATTACCAATGAATTTAACCCAAAGAACTTTCCTACAGACGAAGTGCTGCAACTAAAGACAGGAGCGCAGATAATGTTCGTGAAAAATGATTTACAAACTCCAAGGCGGTATTATAACGGCAAGATAGGCACAGTATCTGCAATAGGCAGTGATGGCATATGGGTAAAGTTTCCGGGAGATGAAAATAACGATCCCTTATTATTGGAGCAGGAAACCTGGAAAAATATGCGCTATACCCTCAATGCGCAAAAGGGAGAAATTACAGAAGAAGAAACAGGCAGCTTTACGCAATACCCGGTGCGGCTGGCATGGGCTATAACCGTGCACAAAAGCCAGGGGCTTACCCTTCAGAAGGCTGTCGTTGATCTCAATCAGTCTTTTGCTCCCGGCCAGGTATATGTGGCGCTCAGCCGGTGCACCAGCATGGATGGCCTGGTGCTGCGCAGTAAACTGAATATTGACAATGTAATTGTTGACAATCGTGTTGTTGACTTTGCGCAATCTGAAAATGACGAAGAAGAACTGGAAGAAATATTAGTGCAAAGTATGCGCGAGGCTGCCGCAGGCAATCTTTGCAGGATATTCAATTTTAAGGAACTGATTGCCAATACAGAGCAATTGCTGCCCGACCTGATGAAAAGAAAAACAGGCCCAAAGGAAAAAAACCTGCAACTGCATGATAGTATCTTCAAATCACTGCAGAAAGCCCAGCAACATGCCGAAGCTTTTCAGAAGCAAATTCATGCAATGGTTTCAGCCAGGGAAGATTTGCGCTTAGAGGAACGTAAAGAGGCTGGTATTAAATATTTTTCTGAGCAGGTGCTAAACCCATTAATAGAGTCTATAGAGCAACACATTGTTTCATTGGGAACACTTACCAAAGTAGCCAAGCAGGTAAAGATCTGGAAAGACCTCAAAACACAATTAACCCTAAAGGTTACTGAACTGAACAAAGCTAAGACCTCAACCGTGGTAAACTCTTGAGGCTATAATTAAACCATCTTTGATTTCCAATACTTCACCTACAAGCAAGTCGGCTTCATTGTCCACATGACGAATGTATTCCATAAATACCCGTTCCTCATTTGCCGTAAATGTTGTTGGTGAATAATGCAGGGTTGGCAGTCTTTCGAAAGAGTCCCGCCACCAGGCGCGTAATGCAGCTTTGCCGGAAACCATGCCATTCGTCTCCGGCTGCCGTATTTTTAATTTAGGGCTGTAATGCTGCGCCTCTTCATGATAAAGGGCCAACAGCTTTTCGAGGTTGTGCTCATTAAACGCCTCAAACCATTTTGTGGCGATAGTAATATGATTCTGTTTTAGTTCCATAATGTTCTTATTATTTGAAAATATTCTATTATCTCTATTTCCCGGAAGATCAATTCTATTGACTGAATTTACGTAAATTTAGTCAGTATGTTGACTAAATTAACGTGAATTTAGTCATTACACCTACTAAATTATTAAAAATATTAATAAGCAACTGCACCAAACTGAAATATTATACAATGTGTTATGCGGCTATGATGAGTTGGTTTTGTCAATCTGTTTTACCGAAATACATCACTCCATTCTCAGACATATAAAAAGTGAAATAATCCCCATTGGGTTTTCTGGATGCAACCATCAGCAAGCCTTTTGTTCCAATTATCGAATAAACCCCTGTAATTGTAAAACCTGGCAAAAAGTCCTCATTATTATCATTTATAATTTTGTGCAGCTCACTTTGCCCACGTCCGTTAACCGTTATATCCCAAAGATGGTTTCCAATCTGCTTGATTCTATTTTTATACCGGAAGTTTATTTCGGGCAATACCGGAGTCCCGGTTTTAGTAAAGTATCCAACCCTGCCACTACTATCAATCACCATAATATTTCCATTCAGCTTACGTGGCGACCGGAAATTTAATGCTGAATATATACCCAGTAGCGGATCATAAACAAAGCCAGGAAATTCATGGTGATAGTTGGCATCATCAATAAATATCATGTCTTTGTATTTAAAACTGAGCGCCGGGAAAATCGTTTCCCCTTTCAGATTTATGATCCCTGTTTTTTTATCTTTGTTTTTTGCAAACAAAATATTGTTTTCTCCAAGCTGTTTCATCTGCGACCGGGTGATGTACCGGAACGCCGTATAATTGTGCAATGTCTCTACGCGTTGGCCATGGGCATAAAATACAGAATCTGCTACATCATCCTTGTCTTTTTCCTGCCGGTTAAACTGATCCATACCGAAATAAATATATACCGACTTGGTGAAAACGACTAGCGAATCTTCGCTATTCCTGTAGCTCGCAGCTATTTCAGTTTTAAACCACCTAGTTACTATTGCGCCATTGGTGTCTTCAAGCGCATAGCCTGCATTGCCGACTACCTGCCAATAGGGATATACATAATTGATAATCTTGTAATTATTTTCAGTATAAACAAACCTTAAGTTGGTATCAGAGATCGCCGAAACAATGGTATGTACGTTACTGTATTCTTCAAAAGTTGAATACCTTATGTCATTAGCTATATAGAGGTCATGCCCGAAACTGTCTAATGAGACATCATTTAATGATTTCTCCACACGGAAATACTGATTGAATTTATTTATTTTACACATCCTATCCCTTCCTAGTCTAATGGTTTTAGATATCGGAACATATTCCGGCATCCTGAACCCGCAAAAATTCCCCGGTTTCCATAGTCTCTGCTCCGTGTCTTCCTTTAATTCACGTGCTATATTGCCTTCTTTATCTGCTACGAAAATCCGGGTTTTAAGGCCGTCCTTTTGATGCAGATGAATGGAATCGTCGGTTATATCGATGAAATAGTATTTGTGATGTACTACTAATTTCCCGTTTAAATCATAAACGCCATACATTTTGTCTTTTCCCGCCACCCACATATTATCCATCAATCGTAAATCTTCAAATTCCAGCGCCAATATTTTGTTACCCCATAAATCCAGCACCCGCTGAATTCAAGCAGCAAATGCAACGTTATGTAAATTTAGCAATTTAATTGGTGAGGTAAAATTGTTCTTTTTTCTAGGCCTGTTGTTGAGCTTTTCTTGCACTTTATCTATCCTGTCCTGCGATATTGCGTTGAGGTC
>CAISOH010000223.1 GCA_903887005.1 uncultured Bacteroidota bacterium
AGCTCAGGCGGTACCCAGACTTTAAAGTTAGGTGCAACACTCAGCGTATCTGCAGCACAGGCAGCAGGAACTTATACCAACTCAACTGGTGTTCCGGTAACTGTTAACTATAACTAAGTCAAAAGTAGATAGTCGTTAGTAAATAGTAGATAGTCAAAATCTCAAAAAGTGAATTAAAGGGTTAAAAAAATATTTAAAATAAGTAGCTAAAAGGGGTATTCCAAAACTTGTTTTTGAGATATCCTTTTTGGCTTTTTAGTATATGGCCTGGCAATGATTTAACCCGAAGGGAAGTTATTGCACTGGCCGAATAAAACAGGAGCAAAACGTAACGTAACATTTTGGTGTTACATGGGTGTTACGGATTCAGAAAGTGTTACGGATTACGTAACAACTACGTAACACTTTTTTGTTACGTTACGGATTTTATAGCTGTTCTCTTTATTCAGCGCTGGTACATACGATACCTTCAGCTTCGGTCTGTGTTGTTGTTGTTTGCTATAAATATGTGATGCCTTCAGCATCATTAAATTGTATGTGATAATCCTGAAGGGACTATTTATTAAAAAAGTGAAAGCATTGATAGGCTTGCCTTTCAGGGCTTTTTTATTTTATAGGGGACGGTTTGATTAAGCTATAGCACAAGTTTACGGGACTTCTAGGTTTGCGCTGAAGACGTAATTCAGCTATTGTCCCCTAATAACCAAAGTACCGCGAAAAGCGGAGGTCGGCTACAACGGGAAATGCCTGAGTACTTAAATATCAATTTTGCCATAAGTAATAATTTCTACCAAACCACTATCTTTTCTCTATATGTATTATCCCCGACAACAATTTTTACTATATATATACCTTCAGAAATATCAAGGCTAAAATCTACATACTGAGCCGATGATTTTTTTATGGTTCTTGTTTCCACAATTTTACCCAACAGATCCATAATAGTTATAGTTCCATAATTAGTTATATCAAGCATTTGTATGGTGAATTTTCCATTGTTGGGATTTGGATAAATTTTAATTGACTCTGCCGCCCCCGGTATATTATTTATTGAATTCCCTGTTGCACTTGTTTTAAGGATACGGTTATTGTACTTGTCAGCAATTAATATATTCCCCTTGTTGTCTGCAACAACCGCAGTAGGCCCGCTCATAGATGAAGTGGTACCTAAGCCGACAGGGCCTGAAATCGTGCTTATTATCCCTGAAGTACTTACTTTACGGACACATTTGTAAACCTCATCTGGAAGATATACATTTCCAGCAATATCTGTCGCCACATCCAAAGCCTGCCCTATTTGGGCCGCAGTTGCGGGGCCGCCATCACCGCTGTAACCTCCAAGCCCCGTTCCTGCAAATGTATTTATTATTCCCATGGTATTGACAATCCGAATGCGGCTGCTAAGGCCACCATCTGCTATATATACATTGCCAGCATTGTCAACTGCAACACCTCCAGGATATTTTAATTCAGTTGCGGTGGCAGGAACACCATCGCCACTATAGCCGGCAATGCCATTACCTGCAAATGTGCTTATAATACCAAAAGAATCAACCTTACGAATAACCGAATTCAATACATCCGCAATGTATATGTTTCCTTTGCCATCAAGCGTAACTCCGGAAGGCCAATTTAATGCCGCCAATGTAGCAGGGCCACCGTCGCCACCATAGGCCGCTAAACCGTTACCCGCTATAGTATTGCATATACCAGATGAATTTACTTTGCGAATCCTATTATTACCCTGATCCGCAATATATACATTCCCATTACCATCAACTGCTACATTGTTAGGACTTATTTCGGCTGCTGTGGCTGGCAGGCCGTCCCCATATGAACTCGAAAGACCATTACCGGCAAAAGTGGTGATTATACCTGATGAATTTATTTTACGAATGCGGCCGTTACTCCTATCTGATATATATATGTTGCCGATACCATCAATAGCTATGCCTGAAGGAAAATTTAATTCAGCCAGAGTCGCAGGCCCACCATCCCCTGAATAGCCTGCTGTTCCCTTGCCGGCGATGGTAATGAATTGCGCTTGCACAGCTATTGCGCGTACAAATAAAATTGTGGTAAATAAAATAATTAAATTGTATTGTTTCATAGCATTTTTTTTATGAATGAGATTGTCTAGCAATTACATAAAATGCGTTAGTCGTATTGCTCTCGAGTTATCTAAATAAAGCAATAATCATACCAAAATAAAGTAGGCTAATATCCTGTCCCAGGCCAGATATTAAATATGTTATTTTCACAAAATGCTTCTTCAAATTTCAAATGATACACATTGCTATAAGGATTTCCGAGAATAAAATACAAATCGTCCTTGCTTATGAACTGTAAGCTATTGGGCATGACTTTTGATATTTCAGTATTTGTATTGTGAAAAGAATAATTTCCGTCCTAGACGAGTCTCATTTTCGGACTCGCCGCAATCAAGGAACAAAACCTGAATATTTCCCCAAATCCGTAACAATCCGTAACACGTAACAAGTGTTTCGTACTGTTACGTAACTGTTACGGGCGCATAAAAAATATCACTAACATTTTCCGAAAACTCCAAAAGTTATCCACAAAAACGGACTTGGGTAAAAGTTGAGGTATTAATAACCTGTATCCATATAATTATCAATCACTTAGCGCAGAAAAAAGATCTATGATATACACATAGCTGTATATGATAGTACGAAAAGTGCGTTATCATAAAACTTCAATTTGCCAAATCAAAAATCTTGCCTGAACTTTGTTCCCAAAAGCTAAAAATACCAGCAAAAGCTTGGAAAACTCCCATTTTTTTTTCAAAGAGGGGATGCTAAATCAGACGACTGTCTGATTTAGCTGGGGTGATTGGACGGTTGTCAGATTTAGTGTTGAGTAGGCTTCAAAACAGAATACCAGGAAATTTTGTATTAAAACAATACCAAATACAATATTAGCAATAAATGCGCAACAGAGCGCAAAGAATGCGCAAGAATTTGTGGATAACTTTTTTACAACTTATTGATTTTAAACATAATAAACTCTAACAAGTACCAAAATAAAAAAATCAAACTAGAATTGCGCAATTCAAAACTCTGATATAATTGCAATCGAAAGGAATGCTTTAGCGGCCTCGATACGGAAAGACAGTGTTATTATGCAATACCAATCCTGCTGCCGAATGGTGCAAACGCCACTGCTGCGTAATAGCCGCAAATAGCCCGGATACAAACTCTTTTAAATCAAAATTATGAGGGTTTTAAAATTTAACCCCCATTGTCAGCGCAATGTTGTTGATGTTGTAGTTGGTTTTGGCGGTGGGCACTGTGGCCGGGCTGCCTGAAACAACGCCGCTATAGTCTATGGAGTATGGCTGTTCGTAGCCCTGGTACATGCTGTGAACTAGGCCGAGGTCGGTAAAGAAGCGGTTAAAGCGGAAGCCTATGCCGGCGCTTAGGTCTATGCGCTCTGTGGTATAGGATGTAACAGTTGACTGCCCGTATGGGGTATAAGCATTACCATAATAGCCAAAGCCTGCACGCGCCATAAAGTATTTGGAAATACGCGCCTCGCCGCCTAAACGGAAATTAGAAGCCGGCTGGTATGTCTTCTTAATTGCCTGGTTCATGGCGTTCTGTTCCGCCTGGTAGGAATTCCCGAATTCATCGGGGAGATATTGATAGCGCATAGAACTGTAGTCAACAAATTCGTAATCGGCGGTAATGAAGCCAAGGTTATTGAGAAGGATGGTAGCACTCAATACTCCTTTCCATGGGGTGGTCATGTTATAATTAAACTGGCCCTGCTGAATACCACCATTGTCCACCGACAACACTCCCGATGAATCTCCCTGAACTGATATGCCGGGGCGCGATATATCAGTTATAGAATAGTAAGTTGGCGAATGGAATGCTGCGCCTATGCGGAACATATCATTCACCTTATAGATAGCGCCAATCTTGGCATTGATACCACCACCCGTAATGTTCAGGTCCTGGTTGTAGGTAAAGGAAGAGAATCCGTAAGGGTTGGTGGCGTTGTTACCATCAGCCAGTGACTCGGTATAGGTAGTAGTGCGGTAGTAGTTAATGGTAGGTATCCCTATGGTAATGCCCAGCATCAGCTTCTCTTTATAATTGCCGCCCAGAGAAATCGTGTATTCATTTATGCCGCCGTTTTCCTGCACACTCTTCATCTGATTGACGCCACCCTGGAATGGCACTATGGTAGCATATTTACCATTTGCATTCAGATTCAGCAAGTATGATGATACCCCATGTACCCAAGCGAACTTGAATTCTGGTCTGTAACACCGGTAGGATTCAGGTTGGCGTCTGATTCAAATACCTGTGAACCGGAACTGGTAGTGTTTTTGCCCTGGTAAGTATAGTTACGGTTAAAATCTGCGGTCCGGTTCATGCCAAAAGCAAATGATACTGTCTTCCAGTTCCTGTCGTCGTAGCGCTTGCCTTTTGGGGCATTCGTGAATACAAGGCCGAAATTGTTGATATTAAAATGCGTATTGTTGTCCATAGTGGTAACAGTCGTGTACTCACTGCTGGTTGCGTTTATTCTCAGAGAAGGCGTGAATGTAAGTTCCGAACTGCGATATACCCCCAGTCCTGCAGGATTGACGCTGAGTGAGCTGAAATCGCCACCTACGGAGCCCAGCGCATTGCCAAAGCCCATGGAACGGGCTGTGCCCTGTACGGTTAAATTTGAAAGGTTATAAGCTTCTGTAATATCCTGTGCCGATGCAGCTACAGAGCCAAATATTAATGCGGGTAATAATACTAATCCGGTGATACGCATACTATCTGTTTTTATCTTTTGTTTATTCCGATATTCCGATGGGCGTTGCCCATCGCTATCGTTTTGTTTCGATGGGCGTTGCCCGTCGCTATCATTTTGTTTCGATGGGCGTTGCCCGTCGCTATCCTATTTCGCCCTTTCAGGGCTTGGTGACATTTGTTTTTTAGGTATCATTTCAATCTATTAATGACGTCCGCCACCACCGCCACGGCTTCCACCACCACCGGAACGCGCACCGCCGCCGCCACCACCGGAACGGGCACCGCCGCCACCGCCGGAACTACGTGCACCGCCGCCGCCGCCAAAGCTGCGCATACCTCCACCACCACTGCCAAAGTTACGGGGACCGCCGCCATTATTACCACCACCATTGTAGTTGCGCGCAATAGGTCCGCGGCCACCACCCTGCTGGTTACGGTTAGCACCACCAAAGAAGCCACGGCCGCCGCCGCCATTTTGCTGACCACCCATCCGTTGATTCTGATTATAGCCCCGTCCCTGCTGGCCGCCGCCTCTTTGAGTCATTCCATTGTTTCCTCTCTGAGACATTGCATTATTTCCACCGCGATAACCTCCGCCATTATTCTGGCCTCCTCTTGCACCGCCATTATTAGCTGTTCTGAATCCATTAGAATGATTAGCAGCAGCAAGTGTTGCACTTCTTAAGCCTATCTGGTTGCCACCACTCGTTGTTCTAAACCCATTGCCATGTGTAGCTACCCTGGTGCCGATACTTGTCTGGCGCGGGCCATAAGCACCTCCGTAGCGACCACCATGACGACCTTCCAATCCACCGTAGTACCTGTTCCAGTATCCGCCATAATAATTACCGTACCAGCCGCCTGCGTAATATGGATAATTCCAGCAGCCGAAACCGCCATATCCGCACCAGGTATTCCAGCCCCAGCCGCCACACCAATAAGGCCCTATGCCTATGCTTACACCAAAGCCTGAATACCAGGGATTGTATCCCCAATAGGGGTCGTACCAGGAACGGTTGTACCAGAAAGGATTGTAAAATGTGCTATAGTAGCCCATATTATAAAAGTCGTTATCAAAGCGGTTGATACGGGTGCAATACGAATCATCATCGTAGTCCACATAGTCATCCCCGTTATTATTGCTTTGGTAATTATCAGGTGCCGGATTATCACCTTGATTCGCATAATTCTGCTGGTCAGAGCGGTTATCGTAGTCATTGTGATTCCTTCTGCTATTACGATTACTGTCAGCGCCTTGACCGCCTCTCTGATCCGCGCCTGTTGAATATATATCATCGGTCTGCGCCTGGGTAACAGACCCTAAACCGAGAATCAATAAACCGGTTAACATTAAACGTTTCATATTGAATTGTTTTTTACGTAAAAATCCTTAGTGAAATTAGTACTTTTGCGCTAATTCACCAATAAAACAGACTGCTAAAAGAGTGCGAGGTTTATTATGTCAAAAACTTTAACAAATCGGAAAGATGATTATGCCCAATGGTATAATGACATCGTTTTAAAAGGCGGCCTGGCCGACTATTCTGCGGTAAAAGGATGCATGGTCATAAAGCCGCACGGGTACGCCCTTTGGGAAAACATGCGGGATGAATTAGATAAAAGGTTTAAGGAAACAGGCCATCAGAATGCCTACTTCCCTTTATTTATCCCTAAAAGCTTCCTGAGCAAGGAAGCGGCCCATGTGGAAGGCTTCGCAAAGGAGTGCGCCGTGGTTACCCATTACCGCCTGAAAAACGATCCTAACGGCGGTGGCGTGATAGTGGACCCGGAAGCAAAACTGGAAGAAGAACTGATCGTCAGACCTACGTCTGAAACCATCATATGGAATACCTATAAAGACTGGATACAATCTTACCGCGACCTGCCGCTGCTCATAAACCAATGGGCCAATGTGGTGCGCTGGGAGATGCGTACCCGCCTGTTCCTGCGTACTACAGAATTCCTGTGGCAGGAAGGCCATACAGCACACGCCACTAAGGAAGAAGCAGTTGAAGAAACGAAAAAAATGCTGGAAGTATATGCCACATTCGCAGAGGAGTTTATGGCTATGCCGGTGATACGGGGAGTAAAGACAGCCAATGAACGGTTCGCAGGCGCCGAAGACACCTATTGCATAGAGGCGCTGATGCAGGATGGCAAGGCATTGCAGGCAGGCACATCCCACTTCCTGGGGCAGAATTTCGCCAAAGCATTTGAAGTGACTTTCCAGGACAAAAACAATAAACAGGAGTATGTGTGGGCAACATCGTGGGGCGTATCTACACGTCTTGTGGGCGCACTGGTAATGGCACACAGTGATGATGAGGGGCTGGTTTTGCCACCAAAGTTAGCGCCGCTGCAAGTGGTCATTGTGCCTATTTTCAACAAAGATCCCGAAGCACAGGCTAAAATCAACAGTATAGCCAATGAATTGATTAGTACTCTTAAATCACAGAATATCCGGGTGAAATTTGATAATGATGATAACACCCGTCCGGGATGGAAGTTTGCGGAGTATGAATTAAAGGGCGTGCCGGTGCGCATCGCATTGGGCGCACGTGATATTGCCAATAATATAGCCGAAGTAGCAAGGAGGGATACCAAAGAAAAAGCAAGCGTTTCATTAGATAATCTTGCCGCACATGTGGTGCAGCTTTTGACCGACATACAGAACAATATGTTTCAGCGTGCATTACAGTTCCGCGCAGATAACACTACGGAAGTAAATAGCTGGGATGAATTTGTAAAAGTGCTGGAGGAGAAACCCGGGTTTATTTCCGCCCACTGGGATGGCACCACCGAAACAGAAGAAAAAATAAAGGAGCTCACAAAAGCTACTATACGGTGCATACCATTGAACAATAAGCAAGAAGAGGGTAAATGTGTGCTGACGGGGAAAGCTTCTAAAGAAAGGGTATTGTTTGCGAGGGCGTACTAAATAATAATTTTTGAATCAGTGATGATAATGGAAGCCTTGCAAATCAGGGCTTTTATTATTATACAAAAGGCATTAATAATTTCTCAAATAGCAAAGGTTATGACATAGCGCAATCGTTTTGGAAATGATTTAAATTATTATCTATCTTTAACAAATTAAGTAGGATTAAGGGATAATGAACTAATAAAAAGTTAACAAATTGAAGCACATTAAAGGCCTTGATACCCTTAGAGCGTTTGCCGTTATTTTTGTCATTATCCAGCATTGGGGGCCTCCATTTAATTATAAATCGCCATTAGGTCATTTTGTTGTTTGGATTCTGCTACCAAACGGATCTGATTCAGTGTATGTTTTTTTTGTATTAAGTGGATTTCTTATTACCTCTATTCTTCTGAATGCCAGAATAGAAAATAAAGAAGCAAATCGTTTATTAATTGTAAAAAACTTTATTATCAGACGGGCTTTCCGCATCTTCCCTATATATTATTTGACCGTGTTTATTTTGTATTATTTTTACGATAATGTAAAAGATAATATTTGGTACCTTCTAACCTATACCCTGAACATCATTTCATATAATAAAAATTCGTTCATTTCCGACTTCGCACATTCCTGGACACTTTCTATTGAAGAACAATTTTATTTAGTCTGGCCATGGCTTATTTTATTTATAAACCGCAAATATTTGAAGTATCTATTTGCAGGAGCTATATTTATTGGTATCGTTAGTTCTTATATAACACTGGGAATAACGCATCATATTGATCCCTTCCCTGTTTATAATTGCCTAGACTCATTCGGCTTTGGAGGTCTGTATGCTTATGTGCTTTTGAATGCCGCTGATTCCAAAAAATTTGAAAAAGTAATAAAACTAATCGTTCCTGTTTTTATTTCAACCCATTTATATTGGAATATAGCTGGCTATGTTAATCAGCCTCAGTATGGAATGTGGATGTTGAAAACTGTTGACTCAATAACAGCTGTCTGGCTTATTATTTTAATAACAAATAACAAGTCGTTATTCTTAAAAAAATATTTGTTAGAAAACAAAGTTCTTAATTTCATAGGTAAAATCAGTTATGGCATATACATATGCCATCCTTTCATCGTTCGCGTTGATGGTCCGTTTAAAGCTTTTATTGACGATAGAATTGTATATAATCCTTTCTGGCATGACTTTCTTACAAATGATTATTTTTTCTATGCACTTGATCTTGCGCTACTGATATTTGTATGCTGGCTGTCCTATACTTTTATTGAAATGCCTATTTTAAGTTTAAAAAGGTTTTTTAAATATAATCAGCGACCTGATTAATTAATTTTCATTAATCCGACAAGGCTTGCCGGGCATTGCCATTCTATTTCATCTCCAAAACTAATCTGACGAAGAAAAAGGGAATATAATCTCTGGCATGGTTATTTTACCTTTTAGTTTATGACTAAAAAAATGTCAATAACAACCATGTTGCTTTGTGCAACTATTTTCTCTTTTTATTCATGTAAAAAGAGTAGCAATTCCGGAACAAATCCCGGCACTACTTCGCAGGTAAGCATGCATCTTACCGACGATCCGGCAAATTATGATCATGTATATCTGGATATACAACAAGTAGCAGTAACAATGTCAGGTAGCAGCGCAGTGACGCTAACACCAATACGACAAGGTATCTACGACATCCTTCAATTTAAGAATGGCCTTGATGTACTATTGTTAAAGACCGATATTCCTGCTGGCTCTGTAAGCCAGATCAGGCTTGTTTTAGGCAATAATAATTCAGTTGTTGTAAGCGGCGTCAGTTATCCGCTTTCTACACCATCGGCACAGGAAAGCGGCGTGAAGCTAAATCTTAACCAAACTTTTGTTGCCGGTGGCGCTTATGATATCTGGATTGATTTTGACGCTGGTAAGTCTATCTTAAAAACCGGTAATGGCGCCTATAAACTGAAGCCAGTCATCAGAGCTTATAGCACTACTACCCTTGGGAAAATTAAAGGGTATGTATTACCTCTGAATGCCTACGCAACAGTTTATGCTATTAACGGAACGGACACCGCTTCAGCTATACCTGATGCGGCAGATGGTTTTTTTGCCATTAACGGATTAGCTGCGGCAACTTACCAGGTATGGATCAATCCCGGAATTATTATACTTCAACCCTATTCCCTGCCCAATGTGCAGGTGGTTTACGGGGTTGAAACTAATATAGGCACCATAACATTGCACAATTAATTGCACCGGAGTAATAGTATCACCTTATTAAGTGCTCCGCAAAATAAATCGCTTCCAGATCCCAGGCCTTCCCGTGATTATGATAAAAGGAATTCATGGCTTTATTCTTTATCAGAATAAAGCCATGAACTATCCTTCAAATATCCAGTAGTTTCCTTCTGTAATAATGTCCCTGTATTTTTTGTGCATTGCAGCAAATGAGATGCTGCTTAAGCCTGTCATCACAAACAGGAAATGCTCCATCTGGTAAGGGATCAATGAAATATCAAATTCCTCAAATGAGGGAAGGTTTTTCATTACATACCTTACCGAAATGCTTTCCTTGTCATTGAATTCCAGAGATTTTGCAACACCACCTATTGCCGGATATTTGATTAGTAATGTACCAACTCCTATAGATCTGAGTTGGTCGCTCGACGTAATTCTTGTCCACATAAATTCCTCCCTTCTTTAATTGTGTGATTAACAACTTCTTTACATACTACTGGTAAATGGTCAATCAAATTTACCCAATACTGATCTAATAAACAAAATCCATTTGTCAGTGTTTTGTAAGAAGAATTGTGAAACCAGAATTTCAGATCGCTTTGGCAGCACGCTCAGAGTGCAGGAATCAGCGCTTGTTTTTCTAATATACGAGAAGCGAAATGATAGTAAATATCGCAAACACTACACTGGCAAGGCCATTGGTATTTGCAAATGCGATATTGACTTTGCTGAGGTCAGAAGGCTTTACCAGCAAGTGCTGGTAAGTCAGCATTGCTGCATAAAACAAAGCGCCAGTCCAATAAATAAGATTAAAATGGCCGACAAAACCTGCAGCCACTACAAAAACAGCGGAACATACATGGAGTAATATGGATACAATCAGCGCATTACTGATGCCTATAGCCGCCGGTATGGAGTGAAGCTTTTGGCTGCGATCAAACGCTTCATCCTGTAGGGCGTATATAATATCGAAACCAGCAACCCACGTAAGTACTGACAAGGAAAAAAGCACCGGCAGCCAGGCAAAATAACCCGTTACCGCCAGGAAAGCCCCTATAGGAGACAATGAAAGCCCCACCCCAAGCACTACATGACAGAGGGCAGTAAACCGTTTGGTATAACTATAAAACAGTATCACTGCCAATGCAACGAAGGAAAGATAAAAACAAGCGCTGTTTATAAACCAGGTAGTTGCAATAAAAAGTACGGAATTGATAATGGTAAACAGTAAAGCATTCTCCGCTTTTATAACGCCTGCCGGTATCTCGCGCCTGGCAGTACGGGGGTTTATTGCGTCATACTGCCTGTCGAGGTATCTGTTGAATGACATGGCCGCACTGCGTGCAAATACCATACACAACAGTATTTCAACCAGCGCATCCCATTTAAAAGAATGATGGGGGGCCTTTGTCACAGCGAGTGTAAACCCGATAAAGGCGAATGGCAATGCAAAAACCGTATGGCTGAACTTTATCAGCGAAAGGTAATTGCTAAACCTGCGAAAAGGAGACACACCAATACTACCCATATTATTTCACATCAGCTTCAATGCCTATAGATACCGCTTCCGGGATTGCGTTAGAGTGCACAATAATGTTCTTCTGCTGAAAACCTGATTTACCCGTTGTATTGAACTCTATCGTAATTTCGCCATCATGGCCGGCAGGAACAGGTTCCAGTTGAAAGTTTGGAATAGTGCAGCCACAGGTTACATCGGCCTTGCATATCATCAAAGGAAATTGGCCGGTATTCTTATAACGGAAAGTGTGCTTCAAAACTTTCCCCTCAGATACATTCCCAAAACTAAACTTGGTTTCGTAAAACTGCATGTTGGTTTTGGTCATACGCTTTACTTTATCGCAGCGTGTTTTCGTATCCTCAGAAAATATTTCACCCCGGTACACCGTTCCTTCCTTGCTATAAAAATAGCCATTATAATCATTGTCATTACCCTCATGATGCCTCCTGAACAGGGTGAAAAGCGAATTTCTTGTAACACCTGTAAGTTCTACGATTACCAATGTAAAAACAGACAATGTCAATACAGTCAGTAAAACAATCTTATAATTTCTATACATTGTTCACATGTATTTTTTTGTAAAAGTAGTAATATAAAGTCATTTAGTAGATAGTCGTTAGTAGATAGTCGTTAGTAGATAGTCGTTAGTAGATAGTCATTAGTATATAGTCGTTAGTAGATAGTCATTAGTAGATAGTCGTTAGTAGATAGTCATTAGTAGATAGTCATTAGTAGATAGCCGTTAGTAGATAGCCGTTAGTAGATAGTCATTAGTATATAGTCGTTAGTAGGCCAGGTAGAAAGTTTAACTCTCAAAACCTGACAATTGACTTTATATACGGATTTTTCGCGTTTACTGACTATCAGGCTTTTTCTTCCCATATCTGTGACAAATGCACTAAAGTCTCTACTGCTATTTCCATATCCTGAACGCTTACATACTCCTGTTTTGAATGAATGCCCATCTCCCCGGTAAACAGGTTTGGACAAGGAAGCCCCATAAATGAAAGCCTTGAACCATCAGTGCCGCCGCGAATACTCTCTCGTTGCACAGTCATTCCGGCGCGTTTATAAGCTTCTTCTGCATTATCCATTACATAAGGATGTATATCTAAAACTTCTTTCATATTCCTGTACTGTTCTTTCACTACAAAGCTGGTAGTAACACCCGGGAAAAGGGTTGCAGTCCTGTCCACCAGTTCACGTAGCCTTGCCTCATGTTCCGCCAGCTTTTTAGTATCAAAATCCCTGACAATGAATTGTACGGTCGCCTTCTCCAGTCCCCCTTCTATTGAAGTAGGATGAACAAAACCCTGCATACCTTCGGTAGTTTCGGGGCACCATTCATTTTTAGGCAGCATATCCACAAATGCCGACGCCGCTTTAATTGCATTTACCATCTTGCCTTTTGCATACCCCGGATGTACGCTGATACCGTTAAATGTAACGATTGCCGCATCAGCGGAAAAAGTTTCTCCTTCCAGGTGCCCGCGCTCTCCCCCATCCAATGTATAGCCGTATTGCGCGCCGAGCCGCTTCATATCAATGGCTGCAACACCACGCCCTACTTCTTCATCAGGGGTAAAGAGTATGCGTATCTTGCCATGCTTAATTTCAGGGTGGGTAATTAAATAATTGGCAAGGTCCATAATTATCGCAACTCCTGCTTTATCATCCGCCCCCATTAAGGTAGCGCCGGAAGCGGTAATGATATCATCGCCTATACGATTTAGAAGGTAGGGGTGGTTTTTAGCGCTGATCACAACACTGTTATCATCCGGTAAAACTATGTCTGTACCATCGTATTTCAAATGCAAAATTGGCTTTACTCCGGTACCACTGCAATCGGGTGCGGTATCCACATGGGCGCAGTAACACAACACAGGCACCTCTTTATTGCTTGTAGCGGGTATAGTGGCATATACATAACCATGCTCGTCCAGCTCAGCATCATTAATACCTATCGCCAGCAGGTCGGCAACTAAAACCCGGCTCAGGTCTTTTTGTTTTTCCGTTGAAGGCTGGGATGAAGAAGTTGGATCGCTTTGGGTATCTATCTGCACATAACGCATAAAGCTATCTGCAGCAGTATGTTTATAATTTAATAAGGACATGTAAATGATTTGAGCAGCAAAAATAGTTATCTTATCGCTAAAACAAAGGAGAATAAAATAGAATTGGGAATGTTAAGCCTAGTAAAGGGTTTTTCCGTTATGCCCGGAATATGCAGCGTTATGTTTTTCAATTTTTTTGTTTCAAATATATCATGCGCCCAACAGGTGCATCAGGAATACTTTGAAAACTGGTTATGTTGCGGGTTACTACATCAAATTTCACACGCATGGTTCTTTTTCCAGCATAATCGAAGATTGGTTGTTCCTCTAATTTGCTGAGTTTTGTTTGTATAAAAGGGTCGTGGGCTGTAATAATAACCTCCACTTTATTTTCTGTCATCCTCAGATTATAATACCATTTTATGTTGTCTGTAACTTTCAGATGTACTTTCCCGGCTTTAATGAATTTTCCATTTGCCCTGATGTCAATATTATAATTGCCCTGGGGCAGCAGTTTTGTATAGTACAGACCATCTTTATCCGCAAGCACTTCATCTAAAAGGTTTCCGGCCTGGCTCACTTTTATTCTTGCCCCCGGTACAGGCTTATTATATTCATCCACAATCTTTCCCGCGAAAATGCTATTTTGCGCAATAGAAAAATTACCTGCAAGCAGCAATAAGAACAGGAAAATGTATGATACAGGTTTTTTCATAAACGTAATTTCAACCAAAGTTAAGCGAAGTTAATAAAATATTTATGCTGAATGACATTCTGAATATTGCCAACAAGTATGCGGAAGGAGCGAAACAGGTACAGGAGCGCAGAGCGCAGTGGCTCAAAAAACATGTGGAGCTTAAAGAACACCTGAAAGAGATAGCAGGATATCTCAATAGTAACTCCACTTACAAACAGGGCTTTTTTATTGATACGCTTCACGCTTATAATGAAGATATGAACGGCACCTGCGCCGAAATGCCTTCCTTAACGTTCCGGTCGGGAGAAATGCCCATGCTGATAACCTTTCACAATAGCATAGGAGAACGGAAAGAATATATTGAAGAGGGCTTCAGCATTACCTTTAATCCAACTATAACGGGCCAGGTAATTGTATTGTTTTTCCCGCATCACAGCGAACTGAACATAACTCCGCCACCCTATTCTACCCTTGTCGTCATTGATCAGCCCGGACAGCTTACTATGGAGATCGCGGACGAGATCATTACCAAGGGTATGGAGGCTGCTTATTTTTCCTCCTTTACGGGCATGAGCGAACAACAGGAAAATAATGAAAAATCTGAAATTCACCCGCCTGTACAACATAATCCAATCGGTTTTAAACGATATGAAACAACTCAAAAGGTACATTAGATCATACTGGTTCATTATAGGTTTTTTGTTTTTTACAGCCTGTAATAATGAAAACAAACCAACAGATAATAGCGCAAATAGCATTGACAGTAATGCAGTACCTGTGCCTGCTGCTATCTCTTACGATATAGTAAATGAATATCCGCATGACCCAACAGCCTTCACAGAAGGCCTTGAATATAAAGATGGTTTTCTTTATGAAAGTACCGGGCAATATGGCATTTCAGACATCCGTAAAACAGACCTGAAAACAGGAAAAGTAGTTATTGCTACCAAAATGGAAGCGCGGTATTTCGGGGAAGGACTTACCATATTGAACGGGAAAATATTCCAGCTTACTTATAGGGAAGGCAAGGGCTTTGTATATGATCTGAATACGCTGAAACAGGAAAAAACATTTGCTTTCCATGCTCCCGAAGGATGGGGCATGACCAATGACGGCGCTAACCTCATTTATGATGATGGCAGCAATGTGCTGCATTTCATAGACCCCAGTACCTTTAAAGAAGTAAAACAGCTAAAAGTAACAGACGAGCATGGCCCTGTTATGGAGATCAATGAATTAGAACTCATAAATGGCTTTATCTATGCCAATCAATGGCGGATAGAAAACATTCTGAAAATAGATACCTCCACAGGGCGCGTTGTTGGCAGAGCAGATTTTAGTAGCCTGCGCCAACGGGTAGGTATCGCTCCCCCATCCGGTAACCGGAATGGCCCGGACGTGCTGAATGGAATAGCCTATGACGCAAAAGGCGACCGCTTTTTTGTGACTGGTAAAAACTGGCCGAAAGTGATAGAGGTAAGGTTAACCCCCGGCCTAACCCCCGGCCCCTAAAGCTACCGTGTACCCACAAGTATATTTCAATAATATGGAATGCCCCAGCGGGGCTAAAGGTTTGTAGTAATTTGGCAAAGAAATGTGTATCTGCCCCGTCAGGGGCTACCCTTTACGCGAAATGGATAGCCCCTGACGGGGCATAACAAAAGATTAGGGGTATTTTTTGCTACAAACCGGTAGCCCCTGACGGGGCATACACAGCATAAATTAAATCATAAAAGATGTGGGTACACGGTAGGCCCCTAAAGGGGAGTGCTTTATGTTCAGATCTCAGCTACAGGGCTTCTGTTGCTGCAATCACTTGGAAAAAGACATCGGCTAACTGAATATATTTGTCAAAATACACTTTTCTCAAATAATTATCCCCCACTAAAATTAGCAGGGGATAATTATCACAGCAGTACCAACTTTTGGGTTCTAACTTTTACCTTTTGACTTATTATCCTACCAAACTCTTGCCCTCTCATTTTCGGGGCGGAACATTTTATCGGTTGGTTTTACGTTGAATGCTTTGTACCATGCTTCCATATTGCTGAGCGGTGTATTACAGCGCAGTTCGCTTGGTGAATGGGGGTCTGTTTTCAGGCGTGTAGCCAGTTCTTCAGGGCGTGTATTGGCGCGCCAAACCTGCGCCCAGCTAAGAAAGAAACGCTGGTCGGGCGTAAAGCCATCAATTTTCTCATTGCCTTGTCCCTGTTTGGTTTTCTTAAACGCTTCATAAGCGATGTTCAGTCCGCCAAGGTCAGCAAGGTTCTCTCCTTCCGTCAGGGTTCCGTTTGCATGGTTGGTGTCAATTACCACTATCTTATTAAACTGGTCAACTACTTTATTCGCCTTCATGGTAAAGTTTGCTGAGTCTGCGGGTATCCACCAGTTGCTCAGATTACCTTCGGCATTATACAGGCGTCCCTGGTCGTCAAAACCATGGGTCATTTCGTGACCTATTACGGCGCCAATACCGCCATAATTTACAGCATCGTCCGCATTACCATCAAAGAACGGATATTGCAGGATACCTGCAGGGAAAACGATTTCGTTGAAAGCGGGATTATAATAAGCATTCACTGTTGGAGGCGTCATTCCCCACTCTGTCCTGTCAACGGGTTTGCCTAATTTACTGAGTTCAAAATTATACTCCCATTCAGAAGATGCGAGCACATTTTTTACATAATCATTGTTCACAATACTGAGTGCGCTGTAATCTTTCCATTTATCAGTGTAACCAATTTTCTTCATAAAGGCATTCAGCTTGGTAAGCGCTTTCTTTTTAGTTTCATCACTCATCCAGTCAAGTTTCTGAATGCGGTCGGCATAAGTCTGCTGGAGGTTATTCACCAGTTCCAGCATACGTTTTTTCGCCTCGGGTTTAAAGTATTTGTCCACATACATCTGGCCCAGCAATTCGCCAATGGAACCATCCACTACCTGCATGATACGCTTCCAGCGGGGTTCCTGTTCCTGTTGCCCGTGCATAATTTTTCCATAAAACTCAAAATGCGTGGTATCAAACGAACTGCTCAGGAATTTTGACATACTATTCACGAGATGGAATTTCAGGTATTTTTTCCAGGTCTCAACCGGCACTGCTTTCATTTGCTTAGACACTTCTGTAAAGAACACCGGCATACCTACTATCACCGAATCCTGACCGGTTACTTTCAGATTAGTAAGTAATGTTTTCCAGTCCAATCCCGGGGTTAATTTATTGATGCCGTCAATATTGAACTTGTTATACAGTTTATACGGATCACGCATTTCCACCCGGGTCATTGATGCACCGGCAAGCGAAAGCTCCAGGTTATAAATATCCTTAGCATCTTTATTTGCGGTCACAGAATCATCGCCCATGAGCATTAACATTTTAGGGATATACTGCTTATAAGCATCCCGGATTTTTACGGTGCGATCGTCTTTGTCAAAATAATATTCCCTGCCCGGCATACCAAGCCCGCCCTGCCCGAACTGGCATATTTCTTTGGAAACATTTTTATCATCAGGAGAAATGCCGAAACTGAACAAAGGGCCTATTCCCTGCGTATGTTCCGTAGTTATCTCATTAATGAGTTCATTTTCATTTGTCACTTTATTTATGCGGCTGAGAAGATCATTGAGCGATGTGATGCCTATTTTATCAATCGTAATGCTATCCATGCCAGTACGGTAAAAATCACCTACTTTTTGTACGGTACTGCCCTGTTTTGCATTAGTTATGGCAGCGGAAGAATCCAGTAATGTGCGCAGGGCTTTATAATTATTTTCCTGCAATTCATTAAAACTTCCCCAGCGTGTTTTTGATTTCGGAATTGGATTATTTTTCAGCCAGGCGCCATTGGCATAAAGATTAAAATTATCGCCGGGATGCACTGTGGTATCCATATTCGCACGGCTGAGCAAGTTGCGATAGGCAGTATCTGCATTTTTATTTTCATTCTTTTGCCCGCAAGATACCATTGCCATAAATGCGGCGCCGGCAATTAGTGTTTGTTTAAACTGCATAAAATTCCTGTTTATTATTTTTAGGGCACAAAAGTACAATAAGCATAATTGAAAACATAATCAATGGCAATAATAAGATAGCGTGAATTTTGAGGGGATATTTATGATTAGTAAAGCTGCGTTCGCAATTCGTTACAACCAGGAAGATTATTTAAAAAATACATTTATTTGAAAATAATGTTGAAAATCATAAAATATCCTGACTAAGGTCACCGTTGCCAGCAAGTAAAATATTTAAATTGCCTTCAATATTGATATATTAAATTTTTGAATCAGCAGGGATGAGATTTCCGGTAACCATCAGGGTATATACAGGCTTTGGAATATTGTTCTTATTGTCGGCAGCAATAGGGATTAGTTCTCATTTTACATTAAAAAAACAAGAGGCAATAAGCAAGTCATTAAACCATACTTATATGGTAATGAATGCTACTGATGATGTTCAAAACCTGCTGACAGATATGGAAAGCAGCAGGAGAGGGCTCAGAGCTACACACCAGAAAACGTACCTGGAACTTTATTACCAGGCACATGAACAAATTGGCCCGGCTATATCGGAATTATTCAGATTGGTAGCAACTGACACAGAGCAATACTCAAGGGTGTCTTTATTGACAAAACACATTAACGATATCATATTTTTCTGGAGTAAACTAAGGTTAGACGAAAGTAAGTATGATAGTATAGATATTGCAAATGTGACTCTTGAGGAGAAAAACCAGATGAATGTAATAAAATCACTTTCAAAGGATGTTTTAAATGCTGAAAATATCAAGCAAACACAAAATGAAGATGAAAATAATAAACTCATTACTTATTTATCATGGGCGTCGCCACAGGGGAGCATTATTGTCCAGTTATTTATACTAACCTTGATTTACGTTGTCATTTTTGAACTTAAAAAACGAAAAAGGGCAGAAGGTGAACTTCAGAAAACAATAGTAAAAGAAAAGCAACTCAATGAAATGAAATCGAGGTTCATTTCTATGGCGTCGCATGAGTTCCGGACGCCTTTAGCTTCCATCCTGGCTTCTACTTACCTCGCTGCAAAGTATAAAACAATTGAAGACCAGCCCAAAAGGGAAAAACATTATGACAGAATAGCCTCATCAATACATAACCTTACGGAAATATTGGAAGATATGCTTTCGGTTGACAAATTAGAAGTAGGGAAAGTACAGGTGCATCCGCAGGAATTTAACCTGGAACTATATATAAATTCTTTGATTGATGATATACATACTATTTTAAAGCCGGGGCAACAAATCAATTATGAACATAACGGCGCAAAACTACTCAAACTGGACCCTTCGCTTTTGAAACATATCCTTACTAACCTCCTTTCGAATGCAATAAAATTTTCAAACGAATGCGATCATATCCATATCACATCATACCATAATGGTAAACAGGCGATGATCACTATAAAAGACAGCGGAATTGGCATACCTAAAAATGATATGGATTATTTATTTGATCGTTTTCACAGGGGTGCAAACGCCACGAATATTGAAGGCACCGGGTTGGGGCTCCATATAGTATCACAATATACAAAGCTAATGGGTGGTGCCATCAAATGCAGCAGCCAGGAAGGAGTTGGCACTCAGTTCATTCTCACCTTCCCGCAAACGGCAAGTGTTGCAGTGCCGGTTGAACAATTACAAAATTGAAGACCTATTCAGGCAAGTTGCAGAAATTATTACCAGTAGAGAATACATTATAAATTGCCCGGAAAAGAAAAAATGAGTTCTGAAAATCTGTTTATTACCCGGTTTGCAGTACCTTGTCTTCCATCTAAAAAATTATTGACGGATGACAAGCTTCTGGAATGAACGTTTTAGTAAGAAGGGATATATTTACGGAGAGGACCCAAATGTGTTTTTTGCTGAACAAGTCAGCAAACTGAAACCTGGCAACATCATTTTGCCATGCGAAGGAGAAGGCAGAAATGCAGTTTATGCGGCTTCTCTTGGATGGGACGTAAATGCTTTTGATTCAAGTGAAGCAGGCAAAGCAAAAGCCATTGAGCTGGCAAATAAAAAAGGGGTAATTATTAATTATTCAATTGAAGATGCCATTACTAAAACATACCCTGAAAACAGCGCTGATGTTGTGGCTTTTATTTTTGCACATTTCCCCCCGGAAATCAGAAAACAGATACATCAAAAAGCAATTACCTGGTTAAAGCCGGGAGGTAAAATTATTCTGGAAGCTTTTAACCCTCAACAGCTAGGAAACACTTCCGGCGGGCCTAAAGAGTTATCGTTGCTTTATATGGAGAACATGATAAAAGAAGATTTTCAGGTATTGAAAACTGAATTAATCCAAACTGTTCAGGCAGAATTACACGAGGGTAAACTTCATGAAGGAATTGCGGATCTTATCCGGTTTGTTGGTATTAAAATATAGGATCATTACCCCCAGGCAATAATAACCTAATCGCAATTGCTGTTACTAATTCTGAGTGCGATACCAATTCATCATTTGTTTTCTTACGGCTTCTTCCTGTGTAGTATCTTCCGGAATCTGACTAAAATCATTTTTTTGATAATAATCCGATAATACTTTTGATATTGTATAATTCATGAAAAAATTTCTTGTAACCATTCTATCTATTTTATACATGGCAAGCGCTATGGGCGCTACTGTGCATATACATTATTGCATGGGTAAAGTTGAAGGGTTGAGTTTTATACATAAGGATGAAGAACGCTGCAGAAAATGCGGCATGAAAAAAGCTGAAAGAAGCAAAGGCTGCTGTAAAGACGAGTATAAGACAATCAAAACCAATGACCATAAATCAACTATCGCAACCTATGATTTTTCACATCAGATTTCACCTCAGCTAAAACCTGATTATTCATTACAATCAGAAACTGTTTTTTTCTATTATCAGAACAGGACTATAGACCATTTGCCTCCTATAGTCTGTCGAACATGTCCCATCTATATTAAAGACCGGAATTTCCGGATTTAGACAATTTGTACAAGTATTGATCTTACGCATGTAGTATGCGGGAATCATTATGTACTTACAATTTGTTATCTGCATACATCTGATTTATTCAATCAGAACCTTATTAAAAAACACAAACATTTATTTACTTTTTAAAATTATTGCAAAATGAAAAAATATATAAAGATCCTCAGCATTGCACTGGTTGCAATGCTTGCTTTAGCAAATTGTCAGAAAAAAACTTCTATGAAGGATACTATGGCTTGCTGTGATGTTTCTGCAACCGGCACGGTTGGGCAGGCTGTAAATTTCAGTTCATCTTGTAGTATGGGTGCAACTGACTATAAATGGGAGTTTGGAGATGGCGATTCAAGTATGGTTGCAAATTGTACCCACATATATACTGCCGCCGCTACATATACTGTAAAACTGATGGTAATGAAGGGCAGTATAATGGACCAGACAACAAAATCAATTAAAATAAATTAAATCATAAAGCATGAAACCGGTATTTATTGTTGTTTTATTTGTGGCAACTTTCTCTATTTCTGTTTCAAAAGCTTTTCCCGGTTATATAGAATGGATAGCGCCGGAGACTGCAAAAAACCTGGTTAATCCGCTTAAAGGGAATTCTGCTGCTATCCTTGAAGGAAAAAAGCTGTTTACGCAATTGTGCGCTGTATGCCATGGCGATAAGGGCAAAGGCGACGGCGTTGGCGGCGCAACCCTTAATCCAAAGCCCCGGAATTTCACGCTTGATAAAACACAGAACCAGGCAGACGGCGAGTTTTTCTGGAAAATGAGTGAAGGCCGGCCACCTATGGCAAGTTATAAAACAATACTGTCAACCACCCAACGGTGGCAATTGGTAAATTATTTAAGAACCTTTAAAAAATAACATAATGAAGAAAAAAATAGTTTTAATGATTTTACTTCTGGGAATCGGAAGCGGTTATGCGCAGGAGACCAACGGAAACCAAACAGATGATGCCGGGATTACCGAACAAAGCACTCAGAAAACTACAGAAAAATCACATTTTATGCTTCGTGGTTTTTCTCAATTTGGGCTGGACGCATCATCAGATAATGTGGAGTTTAACATGACTTCCTTTAACCCGGTATTACTATGGAGGCAGGGCGACCGTTTCCTTTTTGAAAGTGAACTGGAAATGGAATATATGTCCAACCAATTCAGCCTTAATTTAGGTTATGCAAGTGCATCCTACATTATCACAAAAGGACTAACCATAAAACTAGGAAAGATCCTTATCCCGTTTGGTGAATTTGGTGAAAAGTTGCATCCTTCGTGGGTAAACAGATTAGCCGATGCACCACTTGGATTAGGGCATGATGGCGGGATGTTACCGATGGCCGATATAGGAGTGGAGATCCGGGGTGGATTGCCACTAGGCCCTTCTAAATTGAGTTATTCTTTGTATTGCGTAAATGGCCCAAGATTAAAAGATGGGACAATGGGACAGGAAGAAGCCGGAATGTTATCATGGGAAAACGCTAATGACAATAATAAGAATAAAGCTTTAGGAACAAGGATCGCTCTGTTGCCTTTTTCCAATTCATCTTTGGAAATAGGGGTTTCGGGATATTACGCAAAACCCGGCTCTGCAACTTCTCCTTTCGCATCAGATTCAATGAATATGGATCTCAATTACAAGGATGTAACTGCTATGCTTACCGCAGTTGATTTATCATTTACCAGGATGGTAAATCCGATAAAAGGAATGATTGACATTAAAGCACAGTACAACACTTCCGATGTAAGTGACGCAACTTATTTTAATCCAAATGATACAACCCGTTATCATTTTACAAACAAGAGTACAGCCTGGTATGGACAATTAGCATACCGGCCATCTCAGTTAGACAATAAAGTACTGAAAAATGTAGAAGTGGTTGGCCGGTATTCTGTTTATAACACACCTGCAAGCTCACTTTGGCATAGTGAAGAATCCCAGATTTCAATAGGTCTTAATTATTGGTTTACCTGGCGTACAGTTCTTAAAATCTGCTATCAGATTACTGACGGAGCCCCAACCGGCATGAGCGGTATGAGTGGTATGAGCGGCATGGGAAGTACAGGCAGTATGGGCACATCCACCATAAATACATTTCAAATTCATTTAGCAATGGGATTGTAAACCTTTAAAACAAAAATTATGAAAAAAGCAATCATTATTACAGGATTTATATTTTCAGTATTGGCGGTGTCTGTATGTACTCAAAGTTGTGCACCAACAAAAGTAGTAGCTCAAAAATCAGGGGCGCAATTGTGGGGTGAAAACTGCATCCGTTGTCATAACATGCCATCACCCACTGATTTTACTGATGTACAATGGGAAACAGTAGGTTTGCACATGGAAGACCGCGCTAATCTTACAAGTGTTGAAACAAAAAAAATTGTTGACTTTATGAAGTCGGCCAATTAGTATTTTTGATTTCAACTGTTGTTTAAAACCCGGAATAAAACTAAAAAATCCACTCCTGAAGGGTGGATTTTTTAGTTACAAATTGAATTTTTCATCTCTTCAAAAATTATAAGATTTGAACAAAACAGAACTCTTTTATTAGAAGTAATTTTTTTTATCTTTGGTTGAAATAAAACAGGTAAAATGAAATTGCTCGCATTATTGCTGATCATCTGTTCCCTATCTGCATTTGCGCAGGAAAATACCGGTATCCAAAAGGATAAATTAAAAGGCAGGGTAAAGTCAGTAATTGACCAGGAATATATGATGAGGAGAAAGTCTGGAATTAAACGCCTGAAATCAGATAACAGGATTGTTTACAGCTATGATATGAACGGAAATGAAACAGAAGCCAGATGCTTTGGCAAAAACATGGAACCTGATTACTTACTGCAATTAAAATACGACGCAAAGGACAAGCTCACTGAAAGTATTTTGCATTATTCAGATAGTATCTCTGATACCCGTTCGCATTTTAAGTATGATGAAAGAGGCAACCAGGTGGAAGAGGATGAATATAATGCACATGACAGCTTAGTCAATAAGCATATCTTCCATTATGATGAAAAAGGCAACCAGGTGGAGTTTCTGACCTATAATGCAAATAATGGCTTAGCGTATAAGTCGATCAACAAATTTGATAGTGCCGGTAATAAGATCAGGGAGGAATATTATGGTGCCAAAGATAGCCTTGAATTCAAATTAGAATTCAGGTACGATTCACAAGGAAGGGAGATTGAACAGGATTATTACACTCCTCAAAATGTATTGTCGTTCCAATTGACTTATAAGTATGAGGATTTTGACAACCTGGGCAACTGGCTTAAAGAGACCATTTATGAAAATGACAAAATAGAGAGTATTGATAAACGGGACATAACCTACTATTAGTTCAACGCTGCTACCTTTTATCTAAATTACCATAAGAGAATAAAGTACCCCCAAAATTGCTAACTCCATAATACCTATTATTAACCCAATCCCTGCAAGCCCTTTCGATTTATCGGCAATAAGCCCCAGCCCTCCAAAAAGAACACCTCCGATACTGAACCCAATGGCCGAAAGACTTCCAAATAACAGTAATGCGATAGGTGTGAAAATATCGAAGAACAAGGAAACACCACCTAAAACAGAGCTACTGTGGCCATTGCCATTATATCCGCCCCTGGAATAATGCTCATGATAATGATGGTAATGCGTATGATAATGATATGCGCGTGCATGGTAATGATGGGCCACTCCCTGCCAGTGATGCGAGGGGCCGCTATGGCTGTAATGAACATGCCCGCCGCCATAATGTGCATGTCCATGACCTCCCCGCCCTTTGGGTGCAGCGTATTCTTCTTCTGAATTATCAGCTGTTGCAGGTTTATCGGATGATTCAATTAACGGAGTATGTTTACGGATAGGGAAAGCGGCATAACTGAAATTAGCTGCTAACAGGAATACCATACTAATTATCAAAAAAATGCGCTGCTTTTTTGTCATACAGATAATTTGAGGCAAAAATACATGACGAAAATAAATGAATTTCAGCAACTTTATCAACATGGTCCTGATAATTTGATCTATGTCAATATCTTGTCCTGAATAAACATTTACAAAACTATGTTCAATTACAGTTTTGCCCTTACAGCTTTTACTTCATCAGCGGTTACGGGCGCACCTGAATTACCGAAATTGCTGTACATATAAGTCAGTACTGCGGCAATTTCCTCATCATTCAGTCCCTGTGGTGGCATAACATTGTTGAATTTATTTCCATTCACTGTTACTTCACCTGACTTACCCTTAATTATCTGGGTAATTGTTTGCACCCTATCTGTAATAAAATCAGATTTCGCCAATGGCGGGAATGTATTTGCGATCCCTTTTCCATCTAACTGGTGGCAGGCAAAACACGTTCTTTTATAAATTGCTTCACCCGACTCTGCAGATGCGTAAGGATTCTTGCGTGTAGTTGGTTCATTTGAATTTCCTCCGCAAGATACTAACAGGAATATGCTACATGCAGATACTGTTGCTAATAGTACTTTTTTCATTTTTATTATGGTTGTTGTCCGATTATTAATTATTATCCGATGTTTGTTTATTTTTTGTTTTTGACAGGCGCAAGATACCGCTCTTACCAAAGAATTGCAGCAGAACCTATCGGATTGCAAATATTTTTTTTTAAAAAAAATATATTATAAAAAATTTCCTAACACAAACATTTTTTTCAGTTCTATTTTATGGCTTTTAGAGAAATATTTCAATAGTAATCCCTTTCTGTTTTAAGTTCAGTAATTTCACACCAAATTTTGCTGCAAAAATCAGATCAATTCCAGTAACACACTTTTTGCTTATAACTTTTAACTTTTGACATATCATGACATTTTCATCCCACAATTTTGCAAACCAGAAAGCGCTTATCCGCGTTGACTTTAATGTGCCTATAAAGAATGGCACAATAACTGATGATACACGTATCCGTATGGCGCTGCCAACGATACGTAAGGTATTGGCCGATGGCGGCAGTGTTATCCTCATGAGCCACTGGGGTCGTCCGCTTAAAGACATAGAGAAGAAGCCAAACCTTACATTGGCTGATTTTACTTTGAAGCCTGTTGTAGCACACCTTGCTGATTTACTTGGTACTGATGTACAATTTGCCGCTGATTGCATCAGCGATGAAGCCTTTGCTAAAGCCAGGGCCCTTGCACCCGGACAAGTACTGCTCCTTGAAAATCTCCGCTATTACAAGCAGGAAGAAAAAGGTGATAAGGATTTCGCAGAAAAGTTATCTAAGCTGGGTGATGTATATGTAAATGACGCTTTTGGTACCGCGCACCGCGCCCATGCTTCTACTGCGGTTATCGCACAGTTTTTCCCCGGCGACAAAAAGATGTTTGGCCTGCTGATGGAAGGCGAAATTAAGGCAGGTGAAGAAGTGCTCCACAACAACAAAAAACCATTCACTGCCATCATAGGCGGTGCAAAGGTTTCTGATAAGATACTCATCATTGAAAACCTGCTCGACAAGGCTACCGACATTATCATAGGCGGCGGTATGGCTTATACTTTCTTCAAAGCTGAAGGCGGGCAAATAGGTAATTCCCTTTGCGAAGACGACCGGCTTGATATGGCACTTGAACTGCTGAAGAAAGCTGCAGCAAAGGGTGTATGCATACACCTTCCGGCAGACAGCATTATTGCTGATAAATTTGCCGCAGACGCAAATTGTTCCTCCGGGCTCAGTAAAGAAATACCGGAAGGTTGGATGGGGCTGGATATCGGGCAGATGGCTATTGAGCAGTTTAAAAAAATCATCTGCGAATCAAAGACCATTCTCTGGAACGGTCCTATGGGCGTGTTTGAGATGGAGAAATTCCAGCATGGTACCAAAGCCATTGCTGAAGCAGTGGTCGAAGCAACAGCAAAAGGAGCTTATTCATTGGTAGGCGGAGGCGATAGTGTAGCTGCGGTGAATAAATTCCATATGGCTGATAAGGTAAGTTATGTATCAACCGGTGGCGGCGCTATGCTTGAATTCTTTGAAGGAAAACAACTGCCGGGGATAGCGGCGATAAAGGGTTAATTAGTTAAAAGGTTAATTGGTTAAAAGGTTAACTGGTTAATTTGTTACAAATAGCTGTTTTTATATTTTCAGTTTAATGCCCTTCAATATACCAAACCCTTGTAAGAACTTTTGCTTACATGGGTTTGTTTGTATTTGGGATATATTGCAAAACTTATAAATAAAGGATACTATTAACGCAGTTTTATGAGAAGCGCTGCTTTGTTAGTGTGAGGGAAACGTAATTTTATAGCCAAATTCAAAATCCGGGGAATGAAAAAAATATTTATACTATCAATTGCCATTGTGATGAACTTCAGCAGTTTTGCACAAAGAAGTTTCACTAAAAACGCCCAGCCATTAAATAGTATTGACCCCAATAATTATTTATCTCTCCATGCTGATAACTTTGAGAAAACTACAGCGACCGGAGATACAATCAGGTTATCGAATATTGCAGATACAGCCAAACTTGTTATTTATCCATTGGGCACTATAGACAGCGGCTATGTTACAGGCACCAATTTTTGGGGAGACCAGGCTTTTGCGGAACAATATTCTTTTAACGGTGCCGATAGTTCTATGAGTATAATTGGCGTATTCGCTCAATTCGGAGGTAATGTAAATCCTTCATCCGCCAAAACGATAAATTTCAACCTTTGGGGCCAGGGCGGACGACAAATGATTGGGGCTAATTTATATTACAATGGTTTTCCTGACAATGTTATAGATTCAGTCACAGTCCCTGTCACAAAATTAGGTATTGGGACCACTGTTGATACTTTGAAAAAGTTCTTGTTTCCAACCCCTTCAAAGAGGCTATCAGGGCCTTTCTTCGTGGGGTATAACATTAACTATAACTTTTTTTCGCTTAATGGCGATACAATAGGATTAGCGTCTTCCGGGAATAACGTAAGGAAAGGTCTCGCATATTCGGTGGAAGTTGTTTTTCCGTTTGGGGACACTGTGGTCAATGTTATTAATAATGTGCAGAATGCAACGCTTGAATCAGATGGCAAATGGCATGATAACTATACCGACAATGATTCTTTGTTCAATAACCTCGCTATTTATCCTATTGTAGTTATTGGCACTCCCACAAATGTGAAAGGCGTAACAAGGAACAATTTTACTTTCTTTGGCAATTACCCTAACCCGGCAGTTAACAACACAAACATTAAATTCTCTTTGTCAAATAATGCATCTGTAACCATACAAATTATGGATATGAGCGACCGCATTATCAAAACAATGCAGGAAACTAACCTTTCAGCAGGTGAACACATAATACCGGTAAATACCTCCGATATGCCTGCCGGAGATTATTTATACCTCATTCGTACATCATGCGGAGATGGCATAGCATCAAAAATGACAAAAACCCCAAACCCCTAAAAGGACTTCCCCTCATTATCTGTACACCCCAAACCCCTAAAGGGGCTTCCCCTCATTATCTGTCCATGTTTTTATACCCAAACCGTACTTCCCATTATTTTCTGTTCACAATTTCAATAAAGTT
The DNA here is from genome assembly GCA_903887005.1 of uncultured Bacteroidota bacterium. Classification (GTDB taxonomy): domain Bacteria; phylum Bacteroidota; class Bacteroidia; order Chitinophagales; family Chitinophagaceae; genus Nemorincola. The sequence continues at coordinate 28,730 of CAISOH010000223.1, forward strand.
TAGCGTTATTACCAATGCTAAATAGATAGTCCCCCTTTAGGGGTTCAGGGGTTTCTTCAGCCATTTCTCCATATAGTCCGGATCTAACTGATAGTAGGCGTAAACACTTTTATATTCTATTACGCCATTGTTGACCCAGTAAATAGAAGGTACACTATTACCTGCCATTTGCTCAAACTCTGTAATATGCCTGTAAATTAAGTAAGGAATATGCTCTGCATGTGTTTCATCAAAAAACTTTTTCCTGTAGGCTTCAGGCCCATCCAACACCATAAATATAGAAATATCGGGATGCTCGCGGTGAATGATCTGCAGCAGGTAAGCCGCCTTTTTACAGTGCGGGCAGGTAAGGCTCATAAAAGCGATAATGTGCTTACCCTTTCTTAATTCCACCGACGGAGCGGGATCATATTTATATAAAAGGTCAAAGTTAACTGTCTTTGAAAATTTCTGTGGTTCAGTGCCCGTATAAACCGGATTGTAAACAAATGGTGCGGAAAATGCAACCAGGCCTAATACCAAACAAATATATTCCTGAAATTTATAGGGCCTGATCGGGTATATAAACCAGAGCAATATTGTTGCAGCTATCATTGCTACATTTTTCCAGATAGCAGCCAGTGGCTTCATTGCCAGCTTATCGCCAAAACAGCTGCAATTGCCTGTGTTGCCCTGTTTCAGAATAACAATGAGCAGGTAAATAATAAATACCAATAAAACCGCGATAACCGCTGGATAAGTGAATTTCTTTAAAAAAATATGAAATAAAAGGAAAAGTCCCAATAAGAACTCAAAGCCAATCATGACACGGGCAATAATGCCGGCAAAAATTGCGTTGCTGATGCCAATATCGAAAAAAGTCCATTGAAAACCATCAAAAGCGCTATCGCTGTATATTTTGCTATAACCTGAATAAAAAAATACTGCCGATAATGCGAGCAGCAAAATAATACCGGTAATCCGGCTTATATAAAAGGTTACTTTTCTTTTTGCAATCGGTGCTGTATCCATTATAAAAATGCAGCGCAAATTTACACGAAATAGTTGGTTTAACGGAGCGCTCACATTAGTCAGGCTGCATTTCATATTGTCGCATATTTTTATTTGTTATAAATTGAGTATTTGCCCTGTAAGGGCAATCGGTTTAGTGACGGGATAAATTTTGTTATGCGCCGCAGGCGCTGTTCAAACCTGCGCAATACAGGACAGCGCCTGCGGCGAACAGCGTTTTGTTGATCGTTTTCAAAGATGGTAATTACTCTTCATCAGTCAGTAAATCTAACTTCGTTATCCGGGCGTATTTTCTGCATGGCAAGGTTCATTTTATTGGTGGGATCCATGTCGGGGTAATGACGGATGGAGTCCCCCATTTTCAGCTCGTCATCATTGACATCATTGATATTGTTGACCCAAATGATGTTTCCTTCGCGGAAGGGCGATGGGCGCTGAGATGAAGGAAGGGAGGCGTAGTAGGTGGAATTGGGAATTGGTTGATTGGAATTCGGAATTGGGAATTCGGAATTGGGATTGATTTCTGGTTGGGGTTCGGAGGGTATTGTTACACTCAAAGGTGATGGATCGGGTGGCATTGTCACATTTTCAGGAAAAATTTTTTCGGTATCATTTTGTGATAATGATATATTACCATTTCCTTCATGATGCTTTACTATAGCGGGTTTGGGGCATATAGAGGACGGGCAGGACATTGTTACATCATTTGCACACATTATCACATCATTACCACATTTTGTGGGTAATGGCTCGCTCAATGGCTCAATTGCGGAATGGCTCAATGGCTCAATTGAGGAATCTGAATTTAATGGCTCAATTGTGGAATCCGAAACGGGTGTTGATGTTTCCTGTGCTGGTGTTTGACCGGGAGCTTCTGGGGTGTCCGGTAATTGTGTTTTTTCATAATTTTCAAGATTATTCATTACCAAGTCCATGCGGACTTTCATCATATCATCGAACGCTGTATTTGAATTCAACACATTACCCATCACATATTGGTCGGCCAGGTTGGTGACTTTTTTGGCGAGTACGTGATCTTTTTTATTAATAAACTTCAGCAATTCGGTATAGGCTTCCATATAGGCGCCTGTATGCTGACGACTAATGGTATTTGACATTTTCAACAGTTTGTACATCATGTTGACTTCTTCCATTGTGGGGCAACGTTCATCGGGCGGGCGATTGTAAATTCTCTGGTTGATGGCATCGAAATGGTTGTAGATGTCGTTGATAATTACTGCAGGCGCTTGCCGTATGGCAATTTTTAATTCTTCCCATTTGCCATTTTTCATCCACAGGTATATGGTCCTGCGGTGGACGTTGAGAATGTCGGCAATTTCCTGCTGTGTTTTGTCGGTGTTGAGATAAAGCTCTTTAGCGAGTTGCTGTTGTTCGGATTTTGGTTGCATTGTTTTATGGAATTAGGAATTGGGAATTAGGAATTGGGATTGCGATGTAAAACTGGAATTGGGAATTGTTTTTTATGGAATTGGGAATTAGGAATTTGTAATTTGGATTGTTTTCTTTTTGGATGGAATTGGGAATTAGGTTGTTTCGTTCCTGTCAATGCCAGGATTGTTACTTAGTTGGGTCGAGTTGTACTGATTATTTCGGGTGTAAAATTGCAGAGGATTTTTGGTTTTGACAAAACGAAAATCTATGATAATACGAAAAGTGCGTTATCATATACAGCTATGTGAATATCATAAAACTTTTTTTGGCGATAATTAGCTGAATGATTGCTTTGTATATATTACAAACTGCTCCGGGCGGGCTAAAGTGATGTTATGAGGATTTTTCCTGTTGCGAAAATGATGATATTAGTGATTTTTTTGTTGCTTTTTGGGCTGTAATCCGCATACTGTATCAATACCCGCGTCAGAGACGCTGTGCCGGGGCATTCTCGTTGCAAACGAGAACGAGGGGGGCAGGCATGGAATACCCGCATCAAAGACGCTACGCGGGGCATTCCCGTTGCAAACGAGAATGAGTTTGGAAAGAGTTGGGCATTGCAGTTTCAAACGAGAACGAGCTGAATAAAATAGTTCGGGACCAAGTCAATGACATCAGGGGGAAACTCCGCGGAACAAGGTCCCGCCTTTTTGCGCGAGGGGTTGGGAGTTTAATAAAGATAACAGGTCTCTACCGTATGAATGCCATTATTATCGAACGTGCCTGATTCCGCTTTACACTTGCTGGTAGCGTTATTTTTATTATCAGTAATGTTATATTCCTGTGCAGTACTGTCAGGAAGACCGGGAGTACCAGTATAGTAAATATTGCAATGACAGGTATATTTTTTCACACAGGAACTCATTGCAATAAATCCTGCAAATGCCATAACTACTAATAAAGACGGGCGGAATTTCATGTATGCTATACTTATTTGTGGTTGAAGGTAGTAATAGGAAGTTAAAAATCAAAATTCAACAGCTATTAATCTGGTTTTTTGCTGTTTTATAATAAAAAAGAAAAATCCTGCTCACCACCCTGCAATCCAAATATCATTGGCTTACCTGCCTGCCGGCAGATAAGTTATCACCCGTTCACTCCGCCTTTCCCCTGCCGTGACCACATTTACAAAATATATTCCCGGCGGCGCATTCAACTGAATGTTCTCAGACTGATTGGTCGTTGCCGTTATTTCATTTACTTTTTGCCCTAATACATCGGCAATAATGATACGGGCCGGTTCAGTTGTGTTTGAAGATATTTTGATGGTAAACGACCCATTATTGGGATTAGGATATACCTGTATGCCGCTTACAGATGCTGTAGCCTGCACACTCAATGCAGAACTAATGCCACCATAACATAGGCGGCCATCTATAAGCGGCGTGGGTGAAATCACGCGGATTAGACAGCCTGAAGCCAAAAACAAATTGTTACAAGTATCGAAACACATACCGAGTGGCTCCATAGGAGCATTGGTGGCAGGGCCGCCATTGTCTGCTGTATCCAAATATGCGCCTCCGGTTCCGTTACCGGCATAAGTACTGATGATACCGGTTGACGCGTCAATCCTGCGAACCCTCCCACCTCCTGCATACCATGTGTCAATGAATATATTTCCCCACTTGTCCATCGTAACCCTGCGGGGATCATCGAGTTCTGCGGAGGTAGCAGGGCCGCCATCGCCGCCGCTGCCGTATGTGCCATTGCCTGCAATCGTATAGATGATACCGGTTGCAGCGTTTATCATGCGCACACGGTTATTGTAACTGTCTGCTATATAAACATTCCCTTTTTTATCAACATAGAGGCCCCAGGACTTGTTTAAGGTAGCGGCTGTGGCAGGCCCGCCATCACCGGAATAAGAAAGGCTCAGGTGGTTCCCGGCAATAGTGCTGATAATACCTGTAGCTGCATCTACTTTACGAATAACGGAATTGAAGTATTCGGATATATATATATTGTTCGCGGAATCAACAGCAATACCTACCGGCTCAAATAACTGTGCGGCTGTTGCAGGTCCGCCATCACCGCTGTAGCCTGCAGTAATAGTACCGGCCATCGTAGTAATAATACCCGTTACGAGGTCCACCTTCCTGATTCTTGAATACCCGTCCGCAAACAATAAATTCCCCGCAGTATCTAAGCATATACCATCTGGATTGTGAAGAAAAGCACCGATCGCAGGGATGCCATCTCCGGTGGCAGTAATAGGGCCTCCACCTGCGATAGTGGTGATGGTATCTGTTGCTGTAATCTTTCTTATGCCGGAGTTAAATTCATTTACATACAAATTCCCTGCTTTGTCCATGCAAAGACCTGATGGCTGGGCCAGTTTTGCATTTATTGCAATTCCACCATCTCCTGTGCGCGCACAGCTATCATTTCCGGCAATGGTAGTTATATACTGGGCTTTGGCACTACATAAGCTTATCAGGCAAAGAAATAAAACAAAACAGTAGTTTTTCAATAGGCTGATTTTTTTGATTGAATAAAAATCCGAAAAGCGTGCCATATCCTGAAGATGTGGCACGCTTCCGGCAAGTTAAAAATTACAGTTTTCTTACAGGCACTCTCGCTTTAATATCTCCATTAGCATCCTGTACCACTATTATGTATGCTCCGGTTGCAATATTATTCATAGAAAAAGTATTCAAGCCCTGGCTGTTTACGGTCCAGTTCTGGTTTGCCGGCCGCCCCATCATATCATAGACAGAAATATGGTCGTTACTATTTAGTCCGGTAATGTTTATTACGTTCTTTGATGGGTTTGGATAAACCTTTACTTCACTGGCATTATTTACATTCCTAATACCCAGGGTAGATACTGGAGGAGGAACTACGGTGTCAATTTTGTGGGATGCAACAATAGCAGAATCAACGGCAGCAGGACTGAAAGCATAAAAATAATTAAAAGTAGCGCTGTTGGCGGGATGAAGTTTAGCGTAGGATGTTGTTCTGGCTACACTGTCTGTTGCGCTGTCAACTGTAGCTAAGTGTGGAATATAAATAACCAGCCCGATGCCGATGTCCCCAGGCATAATTGTACCTTGAGCATACCATGCCCCTGTGCCGGGAGGTCCGTAAGTTTGGTTATATACTGAATCCAATCCCGCGAAAACGGAATAATAAATTCCTCTAAAAATAAAAGCAGTTGCATTAGTATCGGTAGTGCCAAGCGCCATATAAGCAAACGAACAACTTTTTCCAAGTGCCGAGACAACTGTTGTATCTTTGACCTGGTGTTCAATAACATTCGTTGTACTGAAACTCCCTCCTGGCCATGCAACATCATTATCAGGATCTAAAGCTCTCAAATAATATATATTGTTTTTTGGCGCATAAGATGTATTGGTTAAAATAATTTTGACATTAAAATACAGGCTGTTTGTATCAAATGATGTGATTTGAGTAACTGTAATGCTGTCAACTGTTCCCTGCCAGGTACTTGATACTATGCTGCCGCTTAAAGTATAGGAAATATTACTCCCAGTACATGTGGACATTCCACCGGAATATACAAAGCCCGTTGGATCATATGATTGACCCCGTTTGCCATTCACATCTAATTCCCATGCTTCATATGGAGAGCCAGGCAGGAAATAATCTCCCATGTAAGCAGGAGAACCAACAGCCCACCCATCCATCACAGGATCGGCCACAAATCCGAGGCCTCCACCCCCACCTTTTGGGTGATATCCAGTTGGCACAGTGGATGCATTCGTTCCATAATATCCCATTTTGCCAATTCCCACTTCCATATATTGTCCCCGGAGATATACGTCAGTTCCAACCATTTGTGCATTAGCGCTAAACGCAGTAAAAAGCAAGCTGCTTAACAAAGCTGATTTTAGCATGTTTAAATGCTTCATTAGACACATTTTCAAGTTAAAAATCACAATTTTCTTACAGGTACTCTCGCTTTAATATCACCATTAGCATCCTGCACAATTAATATGTAAGCGCCAGTCGCCATATTATTCATTGAAAATGTATTCACCCCCTCATGGTTTACAGGCCATTGCTGGTTTACTTGCCTTCCCATCATGTCATAAATGGAAATCTGATCAGTTTTATTTAATCCGGTAATGTTAATTACATTCTTAGATGGGTTTGGATAAACTTTTACTTCACTAGTGGTATTAATGTTATTAACTCCAAGACCAGAAGGCGGAGTAGTTTTTATACTATCAAACTGATGGGATGTTGCCTGAATCGCGGCAAGGGCGGCGGCAGGACTAAAAGCATAGAAGAAATCAAAACTTGCTGAATTAGCCGGGTGTTTATGAGCAGTAGAAGTTGTTCTGTAAACGCTGTCTGTTGCACTGTCTGCCGGAGATAAATGCGCTACGTAATTTACAAGCCCTATGGCAATATCTGCTGCACTCCAAGAACCCTGCCCGTAAGTAGCCGGTGTGCCGATAGACCCATGGCGCAATATTGAATCCAGGTCAACAGTTATTTTTAATGGCCATGCGGTATAAAACAGGCAGGTCGCAGGAGTATCTGCAGTACCCAGCCCAAGATATGGAGCGGAGGAACTCAACCCCGTAGCTGATACAATCGTCGTGTCTGGCACCTGATGGTCAATATTATTAAAGGTAGTGAAACCTCCCCCCGGCCACTTCTCATCATTATCAGGATCTAAAGTTCTTAAATAATAAATATTATTTTTAGCTGTAGAGGCCGTATTTGTTAAAGTAATCTTCATCCGGAAGTACAGGCCAAGTGTATCCAGAATTGTTTCCTGCTTCACCTGTAAACTGTCAAATGTACCTAACCAGGTGCCAATCAATTCGCTGCCACTTGTAGTGTATGACACATTGCTTCCGCTACCTGTCAATGGCCCGGTAAAAGTAGTCCCGCCGCCAGAATTGTAGGCCTGCATACGCTGCCCGTTAACCTGTAATTCCCAGCCTTCGAATGGCATACCGGGCAGAAAATAATCTCCTTCATAAGGCGGGACACCTACCGTCCAGCCATCCATAGCAGGGTCAGCAACGAAACCAACGCCTCCGCAATTACCATGATATCCGGAGGGTTGAGTATTAGTACCGTAGTCGCCATTAGGCGTAATGCCTACTTCCACATACTTCCCTTGCAGAAATACATTGGGTGCTACTAATTGTGCATTAGCGCTAACTGCAGCAAAAATAATGGTGCATACAAAGGTGGATTTTAATAAGTACAAAGATTTCATAAAACATAGTTTAGATACTAAGGTAATTCCCTTTTTTTAATTTTTAATATATTTCCGGCAACAGTTTTGTTTTATTTTTCAATTATTAACCAACAGTTGTAAATATCCTGTTTTTTTGAAATAGCTAGGAACTGAATCACTGAAATTTGCACAATTCAAGCCTGTCTTTTTGAGATCAATTCCTGCAAAAAATCCACTTTTAGGAGAAGAAATACCTTTCAGGAAATAAGGGAAATTTAGTTCGCTATCCAGGTTTAAGGCCTTATGATCAGCGGATGCGTAGTGATATGGTTGCTCTGATGTCCGGCCCTGTCCTTTATATAAAACTCATAAGTAAGCGTATCGCCCAATGCCATATGAAAGGAATCTAATCTTGGAGTAGGCTGGAGAACCGGAGAAAAAGTACAAGTGCCCTGTAAACCTTTTTGGGGATCTTCAATTGTGGGGTCTATTGCCGGAAATGGAATTTTAACAAAGCCCGCAGTATCATACCGGCTGTCTCTTAAATAAATTTCAGAAGTTGTATCGTTTCCAATGTCCCCGTCTCCGTCAGCAAGGCTGAATTTTATTACGCAGGTATCAAAATTGACTTTCATTATATCCGGCACGAAGGACATAAGCGCAATTGTTGGTATCTTTGACATATCATTCTTGCTACATGCCAGATACCCTGTTGCCGCTATTAATAAAATAATTATTGCCCGGACTTTCATACAATCAAAGTTAATAAAAGTGTTTTACAATACATCGTTAATAAATACTGAAAATATTTTACAGGTAAACCAGGAAGATTTTGAAAGTATTGCTTTGCAGCTATTCCGCTACCAGTACCATAAAAACCCTGTTTACCGCCAGTTTTGCGATGCCTTACACAAAGACATTAGAAAGGTTACCGGTATAACGAAGATACCATTTTTACCGGTTTCCTTTTTCAAAACACACAAAGTAGTTACTGATAATACTGCTGTCTCTGCCCTTATTTTTGAGAGCAGCGGCACTACTGGCGAAGCCACTTCCCGACATTATGTATTGGATGCGGATATTTATGAAAATTCGCTGTTGAAAGGGTTTGAGGAGTTTTATGGTTCTCCGGCCCAATATGCCATACTTGCATTATTGCCTTCTTACTTAGATCGTAAAAACGCCTCCCTTGTATATATGGCTAAGACATTGATGGAAAAAAGCGCCCATCCGGATAATGGTTTCTATATAAATGAATGGGCACAGTTGCAGGGTGTTTTAAGCAAATTGGAACAGGCAAAACAAAAAGTACTCTTATTGGGCGTCACCTTTGCCCTGCTTGATTTTGCCGCCGCCTGCCCTATGCCACTAAACCATACCATAGTGATGGAAACCGGCGGAATGAAGGGCAGAAGAACAGAGCTTATCCGAAGTGAAGTACACGCTATTCTTAAACAACAATGGCAACTAAAACAGGTACATTCCGAATACGGTATGACGGAACTGCTATCACAGGCTTATGCAATGGCAGATGGTATTTTTAAATGCACGTCCACCATGCGGGTATTGGTGCGGGATATTAACGACCCACTCGACGTACAGGAAACCGGCACCGGCTGCCTGAACGTCATAGACCTTGCAAATATTCATTCCTGCTCATTCATTGCTACAGAAGATATTGGCAATATAGCCCCGGATGGCACTTTCGAAGTACTTGGCAGAATGGACAACAGCGCCCTGAGAGGGTGTAGCCTGATGGCGTTGTAAAGCGGTCATTTTAGACATCAATCCAAATTCCAAATTACTAATTCCCAATTCCAAAAAAACATTACCTTTGCACTCCCTGAAACACAAATCATAACTGCCCGGGTGGCGAAATTGGTAGACGCACTGTGTTCAGGTCGCAGCGTTCGCAAGGATGTGCTGGTTCGAATCCAGTCCCGGGCACATAGTTTAAAACCCGCGCTAGTCGCGGGTTTTGATTTTGACCCAAACAGGAAGTTCGAACTTTTCTCCACTTATGGTGCCTACATTATATTTTTAACGTTTATTTATGCCCTCATTTTTCTACATTTAAAGCATGAAGCTACTTTCCTGCTTATGGTTATTATTAATTTTTGCCTCGTCCTGTAATAGCCAGAGTAAAGCTCAATCACATGAAATTGGGAAAGCAGTTAACATCGCCAAAGATGCCGATTTTCGTTGTGGCATGCGTGATAAAAAAGGCAGACTATGGTTCGGAACTTATTGGAAAGGAGTTTATCGGTATGATGGAAACAGTTTCACAAATTTTACGGAAAAAGATGGGCTGCAGAATAATAAAGTCCTGAGCATTTTAGAAGATAATGACGGCAATATCTGGTTGGGAACTGATGAAGGAGTATGCCGTTATGATGGCAGAACTTTTACTAATATTCCGGTTTCGATAACTAACAACAACTACCTCCAACCCCTTAATGCCTACAGCAAAAGCGCATCTGCTCTACAAAGGGCTACCATTGATGCACTACAGTGATGCTAAAGGATATAAAACGTATGGGTAAAGACGTTACGAATATTTCTGGCAAACTGTATTTTTCACTCATTCTTGCACTCTATTCCATGCTCTTGCAATATTTCAATAACTCTCTTGTCTTTCTTATGGTCAAAAGGGAAGGCCGTTTCCCTCATTCCCTTGGGGCTATTGATATATAAAAATATCAGCACCCCTTCTTTGTAAACATTTCGTGTGCTGACCCTTTCTATTTCAGAATATCCGACCTTAATAATCTCTTTAAATAATGGCCTCACAATTAATATATATTCGGAATAGAATTCAAGCTGCTGTATATAATGAGCACACAAGAAATAAAGAACAATTCCAGTACCGAAAATCCCCAATAGCACAAGATACCATGTATTGATATTTGCATTGATTATTACACACCCAAGTGAAATAACGAAAAGCGCAAGAAAGATCATATTGCCAATATTTCCTTTAATCACATAAAGTGGAGTTTGGGTTTTGTTCATGCCATTATAAATATAACTATTCTGTGCCGTCATTTTTGAAGTTCAATACTCCCAAAGTAATAACCTGCACTACAAGATACAATATATTCATTATCCTGCTAAAAGTTTGTACCAAGCATGTTCTCAAAGCTAACTATTATTTCCCCTCACCTCTGTAAGGCAGCTTATCTAAAACCAGTCAATTTGCCTTTTCGCTCCATATGTATGCGCTCAACCGCTTCAAAATTTCCATCAATTGGTTCGATAACTTTCCCGTCTGGGGCACGAATGGCTCATAAATGCTCAAACTTCCTTGTTTGTGCTAAAAGATGCCAGAAGATGCTAAAAATCCACCCTTTTTAAGGGTGGATTTTTTTTGCCCCCAAATGTTTCTAACTTTCATTTCCGTAACATAGATATAATGACTGAAAAGGAATTTTTGGAGTTAATAGATTGTGCCTTCCCTTATCACAATAAGGAGGGATGTATTGAACTGATCGACCAAAGTTTGTCCATATCGCCTAATGCTGTTTACGCAGTTGTTGAGGAAATTTGTCGCATTCCGGTATCTGAGAGACAAAATGTATCTGAAACGTTTCTGTTAGAAATGCTAAACGTTATTGACAACAAATTTGAGCATCCAATCAAGGATTTGGTACTTGAGGTTGCGCGCATACTCATCAAAAGAGGCGAAATTTCCGTAGATGATGCAATTCTTAAAATGGAAGAATTAGTCAAATATCAGGATGTATTTTCCGCACGTAGCATTGTGTACTTCTCTTGTGATGATACCGAAGGAAAACTGGAAAAATATTTTTCGTAACCGCCTTTAGCTCTTACTTATGATACAGCCAATAATTGATACATTTCTCGAAAGAACTCCTTGATTTGGTTCGAAGTTTTGTCCGTTAGGGGCACAAAAACGGGAGCGAAGTACGGAGAGCGGTAGCTAATTCGCTCTCATTTTTTTCCTTCGCTTTCTACTCTGTTTCTTTCGCTCCCGCACTTCGTTTATGGACAAACAGGCGCTACCTGTTGTAAAGCAAGCGAGTCAACTGCCTTATCGCCCATCCTTTTTTATCTTGACTGGCTTTATTGCCTTTACTTGAAAGATAATATAGTAAAGATAATCAAGGTAGTAAGGGGAATATTGAGGCTACTACAGAATAAACTAAAAAGTACTTTGAAATGAAAAAGTATGTATATTTACTTACAGTTCAAATACAATGGCAGAAAATAAATCTAACCATGAACAAAGTCCTTAGGCTGAATTCAAGCAGCAAATGCAACGTTATGTAAATTTAGCAATTTAATTGGTGAGGTAAAATTGTTCTTTTTTCTAGGCCTGTTGTTGAGCTTTTCTTGCACTTTATCTATCCTGTCCTGCGATATTGCGTTGAGGTC
>CAISOH010000224.1 GCA_903887005.1 uncultured Bacteroidota bacterium
GACCTCAACGCAATATCGCAGGACAGGATAGATAAAGTGCAAGAAAAGCTCAACAACAGGCCTAGAAAAAAGAACAATTTTACCTCACCAATTAAATTGCTAAATTTACATAACGTTGCATTTGCTGCTTGAATTCAGCCAGGTATGTCAAAAATTATTCCATCCGGAAAATATAATTGTGCACTTGTAGCCGGTCCGCCATCTCCGCTAAAACCGGATGAACCTATACCTGCAATCGTACTGATAATACCCGATGTATTTACTTTCCTTACCCTGTGGTTATATGCATCAGCTATAAATATATTTCCTGAGGCATCAACATATACACCCAAAGGCTGTGTCAGTTCAGCAGCCGTTGCAGGAATGCCATCTCCGCTATAACCACTTATGGCGCTACCCGCAACAGTGCTTATATTACCTGTTGTACTGCTTACTTTACGGATACGGTTATTAAACCGGTCAGCAATAAATACATTACCATTTACATCAAGAGCTACATCTGTCGGTTGATTTAATTCGCCGGCGGTCGCCTGAGCTCCATCACCCGCAAAACCAAGTGTGCCATTTCCGGCAATGGTACTAATAATACCCAATGGATCTATTTTACGGATACGGTTATTGGAACAATCACTAATGTAAATATTTCCGGGGGCGTCAACAGTTATTCCCCAGGGGGAAGATACTTCCGCGGCAGTAGCGGGGCCTCCATCTCCGGAGAATGCCCCGGTGCCCTTTCCGGCAATAGTACTCAACATCCCTGATGTATTAACTTTACGAACCCGGTGATTCTGAAAATCCGTAATATAGATATTGCCGCCAGTATCAACCGCAACTCCGGTTGGCCGGGACAATTGCCCCAATGTTGCAGGACCTCCATCTCCACTAAATCCACTAACGCTGTTTCCCGCAACAGTGGTTATGACGCCTGATGCATTTATTTTACGAATACAATTATTAAAATAATCAGCGAAAAAAATATTGCCCTTCCCATCAGCTGTTACAGAATAGGGGTTATTCATTACCGACGCGGTAGCTGGTCCGCCATCTCCGCTATAGCCTCCGAGAACTAAAGGGTTACCGGCAATAGTAGAAATAATTTGCGCTGATAAATTTCCTGCAAAAAAGGTTAGAACTAGGAATAGAAAAGATACTTTTTTCATACGTTATAGGCTTGTGGTTAATTAAATAAATGAAAATCCGCCAACAAACTTATGAAAATAAAGCAAAATAGTTCCTACTTACAAACTTTTATTTTAGCTTATGTTCCTGTTTACTCTTCCTTCTTCTTCAAATCAAATTCCAGCGCCGGATCAATATTCTGCTCATTAATAATCCTCTGTTTTTCCAACAGTTCGTCATGATGCGCTTTCAGGTATTCAAGGCGCTTCTTTCCATAAGACATTCCTGATATGACTACAAAAAGCACCGGTACCGTAAAAATAGCCATTGAAGTAGCTGCAATCATTCCGCCCATTACAGTAAAACCAATTGTTCTCCTTGCCACCGCTCCGGCGCCTGAGGCTAATACAAGCGGCATTACCCCAAGTATAAATGCAAATGATGTCATAAGGATAGGACGCAGGCGCAGTTTAACTGCTTCCAGTGTTGATTTAATCAGTTCCTCCCCCTGGTCCACACGCTCCTTTGCAAACTCAACTATAAGAATGGCGTTCTTAGCAGCCAGCCCTATAAGTGTGATAAGGCCAATCTGTGCATACACATTATCTGACAGACTGGGCACAAGCGTCAATGTCAATATTGCCCCAAAAGCGCCTATCGGCACTGCCAGTAATACGGAGAATGGTACAGACCAGCTTTCATATAATGCTGCCAGGAAAAGGAATACGAAAATAATGGACAACAGGAATATGTATATGGTTTTAGACCCGGCCTGCAATTCTTCATAACTCAGCCCTGAAAATTCATATCCGTAACCCTGGGGCAATGATTTGTCTGCCACCTCTTTCAGTGCATCAAGCGCCTGCCCGCTGCTGTAACCTTCTTTGGGAGTACCATCCACTTCCGCAGAGCGAAAGATATTAAAGTGGGATATTAATGGGGCCACTTCTACCGGCTTGTACGAAATGAGCGTACCTAATGGCAGCATCTGCCCGGCCTGGTTACGGACATAATATTTATCCATGTCAGATATCATGGTTCGGAAATTGGTATCCGCCTGTACCACCACATGAAAATTACGGTTGTAAAGCGTTATATCATTAATGTAAAAGCTGCCCATGTAACTCTGTATCGTGCTGAAAACATCCGATATATTGACCCCAAGTTTTTTGCACTTCTCCCGATCCACGGTAACATTATAACCAGGCGTATGCGCACTGTAAAAAGTAAATGCATTACCAATGGCCGGATGTTTCCTTGCTTCAGCCACAAACTTATTCACTACTTTTTCAAATGCCTGCACATCATCTGTAGTCTGGCGTTGCTGTATCTGGATACTAAACCCGGCCGTCTGCCCGATGCCCGGAATAGGTGGCGGTGGTATCACTACAACATTTGCCTGCTTTACACCCGATTTCGCTATATTCTGTTTCAATACATCAATAATGCCCGGCACCTGTTCGCTTGCCTTCTCCCGGTCATCCCATGGTTTTAGCTGGCAGAAGATGGTACCACTATTTGATTTGGTAGAAAAATTCACCACGTTTAATCCGCCCAATGCAGCATAGTGACCTACTCCGGGAGTTTCACCAACCGCTTTCATTATCTTTCTCAATACTTCAATAGACCGGGCCGTTGAAGAGGCTTCGGGTAGTTCATAGGTAATGTACATGCGCCCGTCATCTTCAGAAGGTATAAATCCTGTCGGTTTGTTTTTGAATAAAAAGACCGTCGCTATACCAATACACACTAATAAAATTATGACAAGCCGTGATGCTTTGATACTACGTCTGACCCCATTTGTGTATTTATCAGTTACGCGCCCGAACCAGGTATTGAACTTAAAGAACAGTTTGTCGAGCCCCCTTGCGTCCTTGTCAATATGTGATGGTTTTAATAGCAGGGTACACAGAGCGGGTGTTAATGACAATGCAACAAATGCTGATAATAACACAGAGATGGCTATTGTAATGGCAAACTGCTGGTAAAGACGGCCAACAATACCCGGAATAAAACCAACAGGTACAAATACGGCCGCGAGTATCAGTGCAATGGCTACCACCGGCCCTGATATATCCTGCATGGCGTGATAGGTAGCTTCTTTGGCAGTCATTTTCCTGGCATCCATATAGTGCTGAACTGCTTCAACTACTACAATGGCGTCATCAACCACTATACCTATTGCCAGCACAAAACCGAACATGGTGAGTGTATTGATGGTAAAGCCTAAAGGAATGAAAAATATAAAGGTGCCGATAATAGAAACCGGAATTGCCAAAACAGGAATAAGCGTAGCCCGCCAGTTTTGCAGGAAGATAAATACAACAATCGCTACAAGGCCCAAAGCCTCCAGCAATGTGATTACCACCTCATGCATAGAAACCTTTACAACAGTTACGGATTCAAAAGGGATACCATAATCTATATCAGTTGGAAATGTTTTCTTTAATTCCTCCAGCTTGTTGGTGATTGCCTCTGCCGTTGTGAGCGCATTGCTGCCGGGGGCCTGGTAAACCAAAAGATAAGATGCCCGCTTGCCGTCAACAAAGGAATTACTGGCATAAGAGAATTTTCCTAATTCCAGGCGTGCGACATCTTTCAGATATACAAGGGTACCTGTTTCCGGCAATGTTTTTACAATTATATTCTCAAAATCAGCAGTCTTATTCAAACGCCCGTTTACCAGCAGGCTATACTCAAACACCTGCTCATTTTGCTGGGGAGGTACGCCAACAGAACCTGCTGCTACCTGCACATTCTGTTCGTTTAGCGCATTATTAATGTCAGTAGCGGTCAGGTTATATTCTGCCAGCTTATCAGGCTTAAGCCATACACGCATACTGAAATCATCCGTTCGTGAAAAGATATCTCCTACCCCATCCACACGCAGCAGTGCGTCCCTTACAAATATATTGGTGTAATTGTCAACGAAAGTTACATTATGCGATCCGTTCGGCGAGTAGAGCGCAACGAGCATCAATATGCTTGGGTTACGTTTCCTGATAGTGAGTCCGAGCCTTTTTACAACATCTGGAAGCTGCGGGGTGGCTATACTTACCCTGTTTTGCACATCAAGCGTGGCTATGTTAATGTTAGTGCCTACATCGAATGTCACGTTGATCGTCATGGCGCCATTACCGGTACTGTTGCTTTGCAGGTACCGCATTCCCGGGGAGCCATTGATCTGGGATTCTACAGGCGTGGCCATGGTTTGCTCCACCGTTTGTGCATCGGCGCCGGTATATTGCCCGGTTACCTGCACTATTGGCGGTGTTATTTCCGGGTATTGGCCTACAGACAGGTTCATGATACAGATACTTCCCACCAGCACCAGCACGATGGAAATAACTATAGCAGTTACCGGACGTTTTATAAATGTATTAGCTATCATTGTTTTCCCGGTTCAAAAATTTTACTTATGTCCCGCATTTTTTTGTTGGTTCGCCGGACTTCCAACATTTATCAGCGAACCATCATGCAGTTTCTGCACACCATCAACAATTACCTTATCTCCGCTTTGCAAACCTGATCTTATAATTATACGATCTGCAATGGTTTGTCCCGTTATCACTTTCTTTTGAATGGCGTGTAATGATGGGCCCCTGGATTGCCCGTCATTATGTTTAGCCGTTGTATCCGAAGAAACAATCATTGTGTCTTTAGCTACATAAACAAAGTATTCCCCCATTTGCTCTACAATTGCTTTACCCGGTATCAGTAGCTGTTGGGTGGTATCGCTATTGCGCACCCGCACCGTACAGCTCATCCCTGCCCTTAAAACAGTTGATGGATTAGGAAAAGACAGCCTGATTATGATACTGCCTGTCTGCGGATTGACGCCCCGGTCTATAAGAGCTATCCGCCCCGTATGGTCATACAAAGTATTGTCGGGCATAAGCAATGTAAAGATGCTATCTCCGGGATCTGGTTTTTGCCGCTCCAATTTTAAGAAAAAGGGGATCTGTTTTTCATTTACAACAATTTCCACAAATACAGGGCCGTCGGAGGATATGGTGTTGAGCAATGTTTGTCCCACACTTACGGTATTACCCAGCTTTACCTGCGATATGCCGATAGTACCGTCAAAAGGCGCTTTTATCACGGAAAAATTCAGGTCCGTCTGCGCTTTTACCAGGTCCTGTTTTGCAGCGGCCAACTGGTTTTTTGCATTCTGAAGAGTAGTCATTGCATGGTCAAGTATCTGCCGGGCGACTGCATCATGTTCATTGAGATAAATATACCTGTCAGCATCCTTTTGTGCCTGGTCAAGGTTCGACTCAGCTACTCTTACATTTGCCTGTGCCTGGTTGTAACTTGCCTGGTACTTGCTGTCATCAATGGTGTAAAGCCTCTGGCCTTTTTTTACATGGTCGCCTTCTTTGAAAAATATCCCGGTCACATATCCTTCTACCACAGAATGCATGTCCACCTGCATCGCTGCGACTACTGTTCCGGGAAAACGATCATAATAAAGCGGCTGCTCCATATTCGCGGTGTAGAGATTAACAGGCACCGGCATATTAGCAGGATTGGGCACCTCCTGCTTTTTTTCACCACATGCGTATAAAATAAGACTACTTATAATTAACGCACCCATCTTCAACAAAGACCTCTTCATGGTCAAAAACAATTTTAAATTTCGGTGGGAATATCCCCCATCGCTTTTTCCAGGTCTATCTTACTTTCCAATAGCTGGAATAAAGCGTTCAAATAATTTATTTCAGACGTCTGCAGGTCCGACTCTGCGACAATTACATCTAAGTAAGCTTTCACACCTTCCCTGTATTGCAGCTTCACAATATTGTAAACTTCGCGGGCCATCTCCACATTTTCACCCTGGGAATGCAGGTAATACAGGTTGCTTTTATAATTTGCCAGGGCCTGCCTGTATTGCGCATAGATACCAAGCCGCAGGTTCACATCATCCCAGTCTATTCTTCGTTCCTGAAGTTTCGCTTTATGTATGTTTTCATTTCTTCTGAACCCGGTAAACAAGGGTATATTCAGTTGCAGGCCGAATAAAGAATAAGGATATGCGGTGTTATACAGATCGGAAAATTTATTGTTCTCAAATTCATAATTATAATTGTAAAAAGCCGACAAAGATGGGAGGAAGCCTAACTGGTAATACATGGTCGTTTCCCGTTGCAGCTTTTTGGCCGTCTGCAACTGCCGGTATTCTATGCGTTTTTCAAATTGCAGGTTTGCCAGTGTGTCTATATATATATCCTGCATCATTTTTGCAGTGTCGAAACGAACAGTGAATTTTTTATCAGAGGGGTAACCCATCAATTGTTTGAGGGTCGCGTATTTTGCAGATACAATTTCTGTAGCGTTTTTTAAACGCGATAAGGAATTGTTAAGTGAAATGGAAGCTTGTTTGTAATCCACCTTGTCAACAATGCCGCTTTTATACCTGTTATACGCGTCCAGTTGGTTTTTCTTCAGTCGGGCAGTATCTTCTTTATAAACATCTATCTGCGTAATGGATAAAAGCAGGTTATAAAATGCCTTACTTACATCTGATACCAGGTCAATTTTTTTTCCAGTAGTATTTTGCCTGGAGCTCTCCATGTTTAATTTTGCAGCCCTTGACGCCAGCAATACATCTGTACTGAAAATCGTTTGGGTAGCGGTAACAGAAGGTATGGATACATTATTAACTCCGCTTTGCAAGGGAGTCAATACACCGTTGATACGGGAAAAACCAGTTGGCAGTTGAAAATTATAAATGTAGCTGGCGTTGCCGGTTACCTGGGGCAGCCAGGGAGAAAAAGCAATCGCATTATTGGTCCGGGCTATTGCTTCATCTATGTAGGACTGGTTGAGAGCAGGCTGGTTTTTAAGTGCATAACGGAGACATTCAGTTAATGTAAGCACATTGGTATTTTCACCAGGTTCTCCTTCAGCTACCGCACTATTTGCCTGTTGGGCATTATTTGCTGAAAAATTCTTTTCCTGGGCGGGTATATTGAGTGAAAATAAAAGCAGGAAAATAAACGGGAAAATGGCGCGGTTTAACATAAAGCCCTATTGCAATCATTTGGTAAAAGCAATAATAATTTGCGCAAAGGTATCAATTTAGTCATCAATCATGTGTAGGTACAACTATTGTTTTTATTGAATGTGTGTTATTAAAAAGACTTGTAGTTCGTATAGTTGTATAAAAAGAAGGCAATCAATATATAGTACAATTCCATACTTCGCCTCTGACGGTAGTATCATAGCTACTGCATTCATTAGTAGCATTATTTTTGTACTGGTAGCCCAGATCTTTGGTATAAACAACGGAATTATTATAGGTACAGCCGCAATGATATTCCTTTTCGCAGGATGCAAAGGAAAAGATGCTTAGAATAAGAATAATAACCGTATAAGTTGCCTTTTTCATTTTGGGCGATTGTTGAATAAAGAGCGAATTTAGTTTAATTATCTTTGAAGGAAGAAACATTAGCTAATTTTTTATTTGGAGTTAATAAAACTCCTACCTTGCATACTAACAAGAAGGCGCCATATCAGATTTGCCACAAAATAATAAAAAATGGGAAAGTTGCATATAAAAAATGCCATAATAGCCGATATACCGCTTATAAGGGAGCTTGCAATGAAGGTATGGCCGCAAACATATATACCTATATTAGTAGCTAACTCCTCAAATCTTAGCCATAACTGGCAAGACTTAAGCTGCTAAGGCATAGTTTAATTGGGGAATGATTACGATATTTTTCAGTTTCAAAGCTGTTATTATTGCTTCGTTTCCCAAAGATGTGATGTAATA
>CAISOH010000225.1 GCA_903887005.1 uncultured Bacteroidota bacterium
AATTCGCGGGACTTTGCGGTCTTGATTTTATAATTTACTTATTTCAATTCATTATCCTTTGCGGCTTTGCGCCTTTGCGAGAAACCTCTTTTGCACATTTTTATCCGGTGTGAAGTATATATTCCGTAGAGACGCGATGCTCGCGTCTCTGTGTGCTCGCGTCTCTGTGTGCAAAATGCATTTGTGTATCTCGCCTATATACACAAAATGCGTCTCTGTAGCCCACGTCCGCCGCCTTTTAAAATTTATTTTTTCCATTTACTAACATTTTCCGTTAAAATTGCGCCTATATATGCACAGGTTGCACCTTAATTGTGTTTACCGGTTATGAGAGAAAACTAAATTGGTCCGGAGCTAATGAATTAAGCAATTAATGTTATGAGAGCAATGGATTATACATTAATTAATTATGAAAATAATTATGTTTCAATTTAACGTCTTATTATCAATTTATTTAGTTAAATTTACTCTCAAATGCTTATTATTGTAGTCTTTCTGTAAGTATTTTTATTAGTTTTTAACAGGTAATCCACATTTGTGGAAACAGGATAATTGTCGGAAAGGGTTGTTAATTAAGGGTTTTAGCGTATTATTAATGATAAGTTATAGTTTGGAGTTGTTAAAATAAAGAGTTGTTAAAATAAATTGTCCCACTTTTTTAAACGAATATTTTTTATGAAACGAATTTACCTTTTAAAACTTGTAATTCTCTTAGCTATCCTGTCAGGATGGAATCCTGATGTCCGCGCTCAAACCGTTTCCACCTTCGCCTATACAGGCGCAGTACAAACGTATCTGGTTCCGGGAGGAGTATTCTCGCTTTCTATTGATATGAAGGGTGCAGCTGGTGGTACGTCCCAGTGCAGCGCTGTGCCGGGATATGGCGGGCGTGTACAATGTACTTTGGCTACAACTCCTGGTCAGACTTTATACATTTATGTAGGTGGTCAAGGTACTAATAGTGCTAACACTTGTTGTTCTTATGTGCACTATAATGGTGGTTTTAATGGTGGTGGATATGGTGTTGATTATGGGTCCGGTGGAGGTGGCGCTACAGATATTCGTACGGTCTTAGGGGATTTAACAACCCGTCAGGTAGTGGCCGGCGGCGGTGGCGCCGGTGGTTATGACTGGTGCAGTGAAAAAGGCGGAGATGGGGGCGGGCTTACGGGTAAAAATGGTAATGACATTTCTCCCACAACATATACTGCTTCCTATTCGGGCGCAGGAGGGAGTCAGACTACCGGTGGTCTTGGAGCTACTAATGGCCCTGCTCAAAATGGAGGGTTTGGATTTGGTGGAAATGGTTATGCTTCGTATTATTATTGTTCAGGCGGCGGCGGCGGTTATTATGGCGGCGGCGGCAGCTATTATGGTAGCGGTGGCGGCGGATCTTCATATACGGATCCGGTTAATGCATTATCTGTTGTTCACACTCAAGGTTATAATGTTTCAGGTAATGGTGGTCTTACGTTTACAGCAAATTGTACCCCACCAACTGTAAACCCCATTTCTGGCCCCGCTGCTCCCATATGCGGAGTCGGAGGTACATATCTGTACTCCGATCCTGGTGGCTCGCCCGGCGGTGTATGGACAAGCGCTACTACAACTACCGCAACAATTGACCTCAATACAGGTATTCTGACTGCTGTTGGAATAGGTTCTACTGTAATTAAATATACTGTAACATATGTTTGCGGCACTGCATCTGTAACTACTACAATAAATGTAAATCCGGTACCATCAGCCATAGGCGGTGCAACACCGCTTGTATGCGTTGGCGGAACAGCGGCATTGCTGAATAGCGGCGGCGGTACATGGAGCAGCAGCAATACCGGCCTTGCTACCATTACTTCTGGTCCCCCATCACCTCCCGGAGGCGTTCTTACAGGTGTTTTGGCAGGTAACCCAATTATTACCTATACATTGCCTACAGGTTGCACAATAACCAAAATTGCAACGGTAAATCCTAATCCGGCTTCAATAACTTCCCCGGTAGTAATATCAGGAGTACCCCAATTTAATATATGCAAGGGTAGCACAATAACATTAAGTGATGCCAGTCCTGGTGGCGTTTGGTCGAGCAGTAATACAAATGTCGCAACTATCACAGCTGGTGGCGTTGTATCAAGTGGTCCAAATCCAAGCGGCACAGCTACAATTACATACAGTTATCCTTCTACCAGCTGTTATGTTACACAGTTATTTACGGTCAATGCTTTGCCGATCGTATATAACACAATAATACCTGTACCTTATCCTAATAATTATTGTCCGAATGCGGCAACCGGAATACCAATTGCACTCAATGCTTCACAGATAGGAATAAGTTACCAGTTAGATACGATAGGCGGGACCTATGGAAGTCCGTTTATTGCAGCTAATACCACCGGAAATTTATGGGGTATTAATAAATGGCCAAAAGGCACTTATAATGTAGTGGCTACCGATCCGGCTTCAGGCTGTTCCAGTAATATGTCTGGTACGGTAACAGTAAATGTAAATGCATTGCCTAACAGATATATTCTGGCATTTGTTGGTGGCAGCACCAGTTTTTGCAAGGGTACTCCGGGTCCTGATCTTCAGTTAAGCAATTCAGAAACCTTTACCTTCTATTATTTATATGAAAATGGGATAAATATCAATAGTCAGCCCGGTTCTTCCGGAACACCTATTGATTGGGGAAATCAGAACCCTACCGCTACATTCAGTACATATATGGTGGTAGCGGACAACGGTACTTGCCAGGACACTATGTTTTTAACGCCTATGTTAACAATGAATGACAATCCTAATGTGCATAACGTAACAGGCGGCGGCGGAATATGCCCCGGCAATTCGGTGCATGTAGGTGTTGACTTCACTGATCCGGGCATTAATTATACCTTATATAATGGAACACCTGTAATTACCTTACCAGGATCCAGTTCATCCCTTGATTTTGGCTTGATGTCAGCACCCGGTGTTTATACGGCAGTTGCTACCAATGCAACTACCGGTTGTTCTGCCGCTATGGCGGGCAGCGCAACGGTAACAATCAATCCGGTGCCATATAATGCTATAACATTATCTATCAATGGGCCTGCCACTAGTTTCTGTGCCGGCGGTACAGGTATAGATCTTAAACTTGATACATCAGAAATATCTACCACATACCAGTTATGGAACACAGGCGTTCTCATCACAGGAGATACGACCTCAGGAACAGGCATGGCAGGTGGTCTGGACATGGGCTTCCAGAAAGCAGCAGGCACTTATACTGCCACTGCTACTAATATTCCTTATGGCTGCAAGGTCAATCTTGTTGGCAGTCCTATTATTAATGTAAATCCATTGCCTCATCCTTACCCGGTTAGCGGAGGAGGTACTTATTGTGTAGGCGGAACAGGAGTTTCTGTTAATGTGGACACAACCACCCCGGGCATGTATTACCAGCTATATAATGCAGCCATGGTGCCAATAGGCGGCACGGTTTTAGGTACAGGCGGTTCCATCACTTTCCCTCCGGATACGACAGGTACTTATACGGTCGTTGCAACTAATCCGGTTACTTTCTGTACTAATAATATGCTTGGAAGCGCGACAATCAGCACTATTTCGTTGCCAAAGGCATATCCTGTTACAGGCGGTGGTAATTATTGCGCTGGTGGTACCGGAAAGCATGTGAGCCTTGGGTATTCGGCAATAGGCGTCAATTATCAGTTGTATGCTAACGGTATTCCGGTTGGCGGGTTATTACCAGGTGCAAATTCGTCTCTCGATTTCGGTTCACAGACCACTACCGGCACATATACCGTCATGGGTACAAGTACTGGTACCGGCGGCTGTAGTAATAATATGTCGGGCAGCGTAATGGTAACTAACAGCCCGAATCCGAAAGTATATGCAGTAACGGCCAGCGGCAGCAGCTATTGCTCCGGCGATCCGGGTATTGATATCGGATTAACTGGTTCAGACCCCGGCATCAATTACTTATTCTATAGTTCAGGAACTATAATAGGAGGACCTAATGCAGGTACAGGGCTTCCGCTTGATTTTGGTTTGCAGACATTGCCCGGCTCTTATCATGTAGTAGCCGTTGACACTATGTTTGGTTGTACTTCTAATATGTTTGGCAGTTCTGTAGTAACTATTAATCCATTACCTGTTATTCATTCAGTAACCGGCGGTGGCAATTATTGCGCAGGCGGAACAGGCGTTCATGTTGGATTAAATACATCAGATACCTGGATTAATTACCAGTTATTTAACGGCGGTATTGCTGTAAGCGGCCCGATAGCGGGAACTGGTTCAACGCTTGATTTTGGTTTACAAACAGCGTCTGGCACCTATACAGTTGTTGGTGTTAATCCGCTTACTACCTGCACCAGCAACATGTCTGGCAGCGTTACGGTAAATATTAAACCACTGCCTAATGTTTATACAGTAGGTGGAACTGGCAACTATTGCGCCGGTGGCACCGGATTAGGTATTACTTTGAATGGTTCAGATGTAGGCATGACCTACCAGTTGTATAATGGCGGTTCTTTATCCGGCCCGGCAATTCCTGGTACAAATGTCGCACTCAACTTTGGCTTACATGCAGCTACAGGTACATATACGATTATTGCAACGAATACTGCAACCGGCTGTACCAATACAATGACCGGCAGCGCGGTAATAGGTATTAATCCTTTACCTGCAGCCTATTCATTATACGGCGGCGGCAGTTATTGCGCAGGTGGTACGGGAGTACATATTTTCCTCAGCGGTTCCACAATGGGAGATAATTACCAGCTGATGATGGGGACCACAAAAATCGGCGGCATGATGACTGCTACCGGAACAGTTCTTGACTTTGGGGCGCAAACAGCTTCCGGAACTTATACTGCAGTAGCTACTGACGCGCTCACCGGTTGCAGCAGCAATATGTTGTCAACAGTAAATGTAACGGCCAATCCATTGCCTGGTATTCAGACAATGACCGGTGGTGGCCACTATTGTGCCGGAACTTCAGGTGTCCATGTCGGGCTTTCTTCTTCTGTTGCCGGTATCAACTATCAGTTATACCTGGGCGGAACAAAAGTAGGTTCATTGATGGCAGGCGGGGGTTTACCTCTTGACTTTGGCCTGCAGACAGGTGCAGGTACCTATACAGCGGTTGCGATAGATGCATTTTCTGGTTGTACCATGAACATGTCAGGCAGCGTTACAGTAGCTATCGATCCATTAGTTCCGCCATCAGTAAGTATTTCCACAGGTATTGGCGATACAGTGTGTGCCGGAGATGTAATAACCTTTACGGCCATTCCGGTAAACGGCGGATTAACTCCTGCCTATAGCTGGCAGGTAAATGGTGTAAATAAAGGTTTTGGCGCCACATACAGCTACGTTCCTGCAAGCGGCGATATAGTAAGTGTAACGCTGACAAGCAGCGCACCATGTGCGGCTTTCCCCACAGCGGTCAATTCCATGATAGTTACAGTACGTCCTTACCAGATGCCAACAGCTGCTATTACAGTTGATCCGGGTGTTGCGGTATGTATCGGCTCTCCAGCCACTTATACAGCTTCACTGGTTAACGGTGGATATTCTCCGGTAACTAACTGGATAAAAAACAGCGTTATCGTAGGGCATGGTACAAGCTATAAATACACACCTGTTAATAATGATGTGATGATATTCATGCTGGGCAGCAGCTACCCATGCAGCCTTGCGGATACGGTATTCAGCAATACCTTTAAAATGGCTGTTGACCCGTCAATCGCGCCGACCGTTACCATTACTTCCCGTCCGGGCACACTTATAGAGCCGGGACAATTGGATACGTTCAGCGTTGCAGTTAAAAACGCGGGTACAAATCCTACGTATCAATGGTATATAAATAGCACACCATTAGCCGGTGAAACAAATTCAAAGTATATCAGTAAGAATTTCTTCGACAAAGATTCATTAACCTGTTATGTAACCAGCAGTTTGGCATGTGGTTTGTCATCTTATAATTCTGTTATTATTTCAGTAAAGAATTTAAGTGTACGCCAGATTACATCCGGTGGTGCTGATATCAGTGTACTGCCCAATCCTAACAAGGGTGAGTTTACGGTTAAAGGTTCATTAGGTGTTACCAACAATGAAGAAGTGTCATTGGAAATAACAAATATGCTTGGCCAGGTGGTATATAACAATAAGGTTATGGCTCATAATGGAAATATTAACGAACACATACAATTGGGTAATACAGTAGCAAACGGCATGTATATTCTGAGCCTTCGTTCAGAAACTGCCAATAATGTGTACCATATTGTAATTGAACAATAAGTGATTCATTGCCATTCCTCTTGTTTAGGAGGAATGGCAATGAATATTAATGTATTATGAATAAGTAAAATTAATTATGTATTTTACCGATCTATAAACGTATGAAAAATAATTACTTTTCAAAAACTATAATCCTGCTAGGTCTGTTATTTGGATTAGATAGGAGCTCTTTTGCTCAGATCACGATGTATAATACCGTTAATACTTTTACATACACGGTTCCGGCTGGTGTAACCGCAGTGGCTATTGATATGGCTGCCGCGCAGGGAGGTTCCTCCAGCGCGGGTTCTGTTGGTGGAAAAGGAGGGCGGGTGTTATGTAATCTTGCTGTAACTCCATCACAGCAAATATATGTTTACGTAGGTGGTGTCGGAGGTAATTCCGGTTCCGGAAGTGCCGGTGGCGCCAATGGTGTAGGCGGCCTTGCAACAGGTGGAAATGGAAATGGAAATGGCGGTGGCGGCGGTGGTTCCAGTGATATTCGCATTGGGGGAACAACGCTTAGCAACAGGATTATAGTTGCAGGTGGCGGCGGTGGCGCAGGCTACAACTGTAATCAGACAGCGCCGAATGAAAATGGTGGCGATGGCGGCGGGCTTACTGGCGGAATAGGCTGGAATTGCGGTAGCAATGGCACCTGTACCGACGGAAGCGGCGGCACACAAACAGGCGCCGGTAATACCGGTGGTAATTGCACCCAGATAAGCAATGGCACTCAGGCCAATGGTGCCGGTGGTACATTTACAAGTTATGTTGGTGGTGGCGGCGGCGGCTACTTTGGCGGCGGTGCTGGTTATTATGGCGGCGGCGGCGGCGGTTCTTCTTATTATGGGAGTTCCGGCGTAACTTTAGCATCAACTACTTCAGCTTATAAGACAGGTAATGGTTATGTGCAGATAACTGCTCTTTCGCCTAATGTCGTTTCCAGTATTCCTTTCCTTGATTTCGGTACAATTCCGGTTAGTACAAGTTCAGTTCCGCAATATACGCAGCTAAGCGGGTCTTTCCTGGTGCCTTCAACTGGGTCTTTAACAATAACAGCCCCTTCAGGTTACATTATATCTTTTGATGGAATTACCTGGGCCACTTCTTTGCCTTATGCTTATTCCGGCGCTGCATTTTCCGGACTTGGTTTATTTGTTCAATTTCTTCCCGGCGCTCCGATATCTTATACTAATAACATAACTGTTACGGGTGGCGGGCTTGTTGCGACATTTAATCTTCCGGTTTCTGGTATTGGTTCTACCACTGCTTGTTCAGGTGCTCCTTCTACTGGTAGCGCCACTATTACGCCAACATCAGGCGATATGTCAACAAGGTTTACACTCGATCTCCCGTCTTTATCTTCAGCCACAGGTTATACTTTCCAATGGCAGACAGGTACCAGTCTCTTAGGCCCATGGACTAATATTCCCGGAGCAATTCAAATTACTTATAATTTTATTGGCATAAGCGCCACCACTTATTTACGTTGTGTTGTTACCTGTTCATCAGGTTCTGTCACAAATTCCGGTATAGTGACTGCTGCCTATGCAGCCGGTAATTTTAAAAATCCATGTTCAGGTACGCCTGGCGCCGGGATCACTTTTGCTACTGTTACTGCTGGCTGTTCGCCATATAACAATAATATTTATGTTATTGGAACGGCAATGGACTCCGGTATTACTCATCAGTGGCAATCTTCTGTAGATAATCTGAGTTGGAGTAATATTGGAGCGCCTATTGCCGGAACTGGTGCTACATATATGGCGACTTCACAGCTAATTTCATCCACCCTCTACTTCAGGGATTTGGTAACTTGTACTATTTCTTCAAATAGTTCAACTACTCCAGGCGTATTGGTGGCCTTAAATACACCGCCATTACCAATTTCAGGTAATAATAATATTTGTTCTGCTACACCTTCACTTTTAACCTCCGGTACGCCATCAGGTACCTGGAGCAGCAGCAATATCGCAGTTGCCCAGGTAGGCACTACGGGTATGGTTACAGGTTATGGTGCGGGTACGGCAACTATTAGTTATACGCTGTCAACAGGTTGTAACGCTACAACAACTGTAACAGTTAATACATCTCCGGCATCAATTACCGGCAACGCAAATGTATGCACCAGCCAGGTTACTGCATTAACAGATGCTACAGCAGGCGGAACATGGAGCAGCAGCAATACAAGCGCCGCTACCGTTGACGCAACTGGTCATGTTACAGGTATTATTGCGGGAATAAATCCAACAATTACCTATGCATTGCCATCCGGCTGTACGGCTCTGAGCACGGTTACTGTAAATCAGTTACCTGCGCCAATCAGCGGAAGTAATGGTGTGTGTGTAGGTTCAAGCATTACTCTCGCTGATGCTATTACAGGTGGTACCTGGACCAGCAGCAATTCATTTAAGGTAAGTGTAAGTTCGGGTACTGGGTATGTAACAGGTATAGTTGCGAGCGCCAATACTATTTCATATACGTTACCGGGCGGCTGTTATGTTACAAAAGCTATGACGGTTAATTCTTTGCCATCGGCTATTTCAGGGAGTTCAGACGTATGCGTTGGCTCATCAACAGCGTTAAGCGATGCCGGAGGCGGAACATGGAGCAGCAGCAATACTTCTATTGCAACAGTTTCAGGCGCGGGTATTGTTTCAGGTATAGCGGCAGGAACATCTGCCATTACTTATACTTTACCTGTTACCGGTTGCATGATTAGCCAGCCTATGGCAGTTAATGCTACTCCTTCTGTTTTCTCAGTTACCGGCGGCGGCGGATACTGCGCCGGCACTTCAGGCACACATATTGGGCTTAGCGGTTCTACTACAGGCGTTTATTATTATTTATATAATACTTCAGGTGGCTTAATGGCTACCGTAAGCGGTTCAAGTTCAGGCCTTGATTTTGGTTTAATGACATCGGTAGGTACTTATACCGTACAGGCTATCCAGACATTCAGTTCAGGGACTCAGTGTTCCAGCAATATGTCGGGCAGCACTACGGTAACCATCAATGCATTACCCACGGATTATCCATTTACGCCTGGCAGCACAAACGCATATTGCGCAGGAGGAACAGGTGTTGATATCAGGCTGACCGGATCAGATGTTGGTATTAATTACCAGCTGATGTTAAGTGGCTTCCCCGTAGGCACTGCGGTTCACGGCACCGGATCAGGAACACTTGATTTGGGTTATCATACGGTTGCCGGAACCTATACGGTAATAGCTACAAACACAACTACGCTTTGTTCCATTACTTTGAGCGGTTCTGCTGTAATATCAATTAATCCCAATCCTGCTGTTTATCCTGTATCCGCCAGCGGCACGAGCTATTGTGCAGGTACGGGCGGTATTGATATTTTTATGCCCACAACAGATCCTATTAAGTATAATCTTTATAGAGGCGGAGCATTAGTCACCTCTTCAATTAGCCTGAGCGGTTTTATTGATTTCGGTTATCAGACTTTATCCGGCTGTTATACGGTTATTGCCGTTGACGGTAATGGTTGCACAAGTACTATGGCCGGAGTAAAGTGTATTACAATTAATCCTTTGCCAAGTGTATATACAGTAACAGGCGGCGGTTCATATTGTAGCGGTAGTGCAGGTGTGCATGTTGGCCTCAATTATTCTCTTACCGGAACTACTTACCAGTTGTATGACGGTACCGGTCTTGTTGGCCCTATTGTCCCGGGTGCGAATTCCGGTATTGATTTTGGTTTACAGACAAGCGGTACTTACCAGGTAGTTGCTACCAACGCTATTGGATGTACAGATACTATGTCCGGCAAAGCTGTCGTTGTAAGTCATGGCTTGCCTGTTCAATATAATATCAGTGGTGGTGGCGGATATTGCGCAGGTGGCAGCGGATCACCAATTTCATTGATCGGTTCAGATGCAACCATCATTTACAGATTACAGAAAGGAACAGGGATAGTAACCACCTTTACCGGGACCGGATCCGGGTTTAGTTTCGGCACATTTACCGGGATTGGCAGTTATTTTGCAACTGCCCTTGACCCTGCAACCGGATGCAGTGATACGATGATTGGTACAGTCAATGTATCAGTTAATCCATTGCCTAATGCTTATAAATTAATCGGCGGCGGTAGTTATTGTGCGCTTGGCGCGGGGCAGCATATAAAATTGTCCTGGTCTGATCATACTGTTGGCTATACTTTATTATTAGGAGGCACTCCGGTAGTTACCAACATGACAGGCGTTGACGACACTTTGGATTTTGGCGTATTTTATACTCCTGGTGTTTATTCTGCTGTTGCTACGGACAATGCTACTTCCTGCACAAAAAATCAGCTTGGCACTGTTGCCATATCCATCAATCCATTACCGGCAATTTATACTACAACGGTATCAGGCACCGGTAATTATTGTGCAGGTGGCGCCGGACTTCATATTCTTCTTTCCGGTTCCAATTCGGGTATTAATTACCAGTTGTTCCATGGCGGCCCGATAGGCACTCCATTGGGTGGTACGGGCGCTTCTCTTGATTTTGGCATACATACCACCGCCGGTTCTTATACGGTAGTTGCTACTAATGCCCTTACAGGATGCTCAAGCAATATGTCCGGCAGCGCAACAATTAATATCATTGCACTACCTGCGTCTTATACATTAACTACATCAAAAGGTGCATTCAGTGGCAAATATTGCCCGGGTGGTTCAGGTGATAGTATTCAGTTAAGTGGTTCAACAAGTGGGTTCTCTTATAGTCTGTACCAGGGTGCTACACTCATTTCTACTCTTTCCGGAGGTGCAGCTCCGCTTTTGTTTGGACCGGTACCTTCAGGCACATATACTGTAGTTGCCAGTGATAATACTTATTTCTGTACTGCTAATATGGCAGGTACAGTTACGATAGGTACTTATTCTTTACCAACAGCTTATGCTGTAACGGGTTCCGGCAGTTATTGTGCAACCGGCACCGGCCTTCCTGTTGGCTTGAGCAATTCTGCCAGCGGTGTAAAATACCAGTTATATAATTCAGGACCTGTTGGTGCACCAGTTACAGGTACTTCCGGCGCTCCGGTAAATTTCGGTATTTATACTGCCGGCACCTATACTGCTGTAGCTACAGATACTATTACAACCTGCGCAAGCAATATGACCGGAAGTGCTGTCATAAATACCATTACCCCTGCTGTTCCTGCTGTTTCAATTTCCACACCTGATACATCTGTATGTGACCTTGCTTCTGCTACGTTCACTGCCAAACCAGTTGACGGCGGTACTTTGCCCACTTATCAATGGCTGGTAAATGGTATTAATGCAGGGGTTAGCCCTACGTTCAAGTATGTACCAACTACCGGGGATGTTGTTACGGCAATACTTACGAGCAGCGAATCATGTGTTTTACCAGCAACCGCATTTAGTAATGCATTAATTATGACAGTAAATCCGAATGTTACACCTTCTGTTTCTGTCAGCGTTTCTGCAAATCCTGTTTGTATCAGCTCTTCTTCTGTTACATTTACTGCTACAATAACTAATGGCGGTTTATCCCCAATATACCAGTGGAAAAAGAATGGTTTGTCGGTAGGGTCATCTGCACCCTTTTATACTACTGTTGTTAATGACAGCGATAAGGTCTTCTGTGTTTTGCGCAGTAATGCTGCATGTCGTCTTGCGGATTTTGTTTACAGTACGCCAGTTGCTATGGCTGTTTTGGAACCTGTTCTGCCTATATTCACCCTTATAGCAGACCCTGGCATTACTATACAGAAAGGGCAGAGTGTTACATTTACTGCATTTGTTTCAAGCGATACTACGCATAGCACTACCTATACCTATCAATGGTACAGAAACAATGTGGCAATTTCCGGAGCTACCACTGCTATTTATACATCAGGCGCATTTACTGACAATGATGGCATCAGCTGTACTATAATCAGCCATAATATTTGTGGTAAAGACACCAGCTCTCAACAGGTGTTTATGTCAGTCGGCACCACAGGTATTTCCAAAGTTGCTATTGGCGGTGATGTAAGGGTGATCCCTAATCCTAACAAGGGTACATTTACTGTTAAGGGTACATTAGCTCAGGTAGCTACCGGGGACGAAGAAGTATCAATAGAGATTACGAATATGCTTGGTCAGGTTGTTTATAACAATAAGGTGATAGTACATAATGGAAGTATCAATGAACAGGTTCAGCTTAATAATACATTAGCCAATGGCATGTATTTGTTGAATCTTCGTTCAGGTGCTGATCATAAAGTATTTCATTTTGTGATAGAGCAATAAGAATTTTTACTCTCGTTTTTCCTGAATAAAGGAAGGACGGGAGTAATTTTCAAAAAATGAATGTTTAGATAGTATATAGTTATTTTATTATTTTTAAAATCAGAGTATTATGAAACGATTTTACTTTTCAAACCTGGTAATTCTGTTAGCTTTGTTATTAGGATGGAACTCAGGAGTTTTTGCACAAACTGTAAGTTACAGCACTCCTGGCGCCTATTCTTATACAGTGCCTGCCGGGTGTACATCAATAGGTGTAGATGTGCGTGGTGCTCAGGGTGGTAATTATACCGGCCCTACAGAAACAGGTGGAAAGGGTGGCTGTGTGACAGCGAGTGTTCCTGTAACGCCGGGGCAGATATTATATATATATGTCGGCGCACAGGCTGGCAGCGGTAGTGGTTGTACTGGTTCTACCGGTGGCAGCAGCTATGGCGGCGGCGAAGATGGTGGAGCAGGTACAACTTGCGGTTGTGGTGGCGCCGGCGGCGGTGCGGCCAGTGACATACGTACTATCCAGGGAAGTACTAATGCAGCCTTGCTCAGCCGTCTTGTTGTTGGTGCAGGTGGTGGTGGCAGTGCTTATGCTTGTGGGGAAAATGGTGCCGATGGTGGTTATCCTACTGGTGCAAATGGAACTTATTGCGGTTCATATAACGCATCATACGTTGGCTATCCGGGTACTCAAACCGCAGGTGGGGCTGCCGGAAGCAGTTCTACTGCCGGC
>CAISOH010000226.1 GCA_903887005.1 uncultured Bacteroidota bacterium
AATAATATTATATCCTTCTTGCTGCAATTTCCCTAACAAACTTTGTCCTAAAAAGCCACCAGCACCAATTACTAATATTTTCTTATTCATAAAATTTTTTCTGGATAAGCCCTTCCAAACTTATATTTTGCAGCACTTCAATAATTTTACCGGCTGCATCGCCTGCACCATAAGGATTTTCCAGTGTTTTTACAAAATTTCTAAACTCATTATCATAAAGTGCTCTTTTCAATCCTTCTTTAATATCTTCAGTATTATAAGATACATCTATGACATTAGCTGCTCTTTCCCTGCCCTGCTGCCTGGTACCTATGTTAATAGCGGGTATTTTCAATGTTGCAGTTTCATGAATACCAGAGCTGGAATTACCTACTAATGCCCATGCATTTCTATATAAGTTAATAAATTTTATTGCTGGTAAGCTCGGATACCATTTTAATCCTGATGCTTGAATTTCCTGTATTATTTTTGAATGCCCTGCGTCATTATTTGGTAATAAAACTATTGCTTGAATTCCCATTTCTTTTATTGCCTGGATAGTTGCTCTAATCTGATCAAAGGAATCTTTTGCTTCTGTAGTAACTGGGTGCTGTATCATCAGAACAATTGGTTTACTAAAATCAATGCCAAATTCTTGTTCCAACTCTTCTATTTGTATATAAGGC
This sequence comes from uncultured Bacteroidota bacterium, assembly GCA_903887005.1. Classification (GTDB taxonomy): domain Bacteria; phylum Bacteroidota; class Bacteroidia; order Chitinophagales; family Chitinophagaceae; genus Nemorincola. Next base: position 666 of record CAISOH010000226.1, read on the forward strand.
GTATTCACCAATACGTCAATAGACGGGCAACCCACAACATATATATTTTTAGGATCTTCTCCTAAACGCATAAGTCTTTGTTTTGCACCTTCTGTTGCTGGCAGATGAACGTGAGAAAACTTACTCATGGCATGTCTGATGCTCTCATCAATGCTACCTGTTACTTCACCACCCTGAATGTGAAAAACAGGAATGTTCATATGAGCTGCAGCAATGGTTACAGCAAGGTTGGCACCAATATCAAAACCCGAAAGTACTAAATCAGGTTTTGCCCTTTCGAGTTCATCTACTAATCCAGTCATGACTCTGGCCATAGACCTCACCATTTCCGCACCATTATCTATTTTTTTATTAATAAACATTGGTATTTTAGCGGTTATTTCAAATCCATCCTGTTCAATATAATTTACATCACTTCCATGTTGTTCTAATAGACTGATACCTGTTACAACTAAATGAATTTTAAAAGAAGGATTTTGTTTTAGTTTTTCCATTATAGGCTTATATCGGCTATAATCAGCTCTTCTTTCAACAACAATAAATATTTTTTTCATAAATAAACCTATGTAAATGATATATGTTTGACATCTTCTTTTGCTTTAATGTAATCATTCATATTTCCAATATCAAGCCAATAAGATAAAATTTGGTAATTTCTTACATTGAGCTGTTTGGAGATCATGGTTTCAATTAAATCAGTTGCATTCCAAAATGTATTTTTGGGCATTAAATATAAATATTTTTTCTTAATAATATATATGCCGGCATTTGAATAATAAGTATAAGTTGGTTTTTCTTTTAACCCTAAAATTTCATCCCCTGATGATATTTCCATAATACCAAAAGGAACATTCACAATGTAAGGAGTTGTAGCAACAATCAAATCAGCATCTTTATCTAAAAATGCCTTAAACATGTCTTCATAGTCAATATTTGTAAGTAAATCGGAATTTGAAATAAGAAGAAATTCGCTTTCAATGTTATCAAGCAAACTTACTGAACCAATAGTTCCTAATGGTTTTTGCTCTTTAATATATTTTATATTAACTCCTTTACTTGAGCCATCTCCAAAATACGTTTTAATTTGTTCTGCCAAATAATTAATCGAAATAAATATTTCAGATATTCCAAAATAAATAAGCCTGTCTATATTATGTTCCATTATTGGTTTATCGCCTATGGTCAATAATGGTTTTGGAGTATTTTCAGTGAGTGGTTTAAGTCTTTTCCCTTCCCCCCCTGCCATTATTATAGCACTTAATGGAAGGATTGTTTTGATCTTATTAAGATTAATCACCTTAACAATGTTTTTATTTTCATTTAGTATAGGTAATAAATCAATTTTTTTATTTCTTATCTGGCTAATATCTTCTAATGTAAATTTATCTTTTTTAAGAAAAGAGAAATTTCGTTTCATTACTGATGATATTTCGCTATCCAGGCTTACACCAGCTATTATTGCTCTTCTAATATCTCCGTCAGTGATTGTGCCCACTAATTGATCATTATTATTCAGAACTAATAAGGTTGAGACCCCACTGTCCTTCAATAAATTATTTAATACTTTTAGAACATCTTTTAAAGCACAATCCCATAATACAGTGTTTGAAATATTTTCCATTTTTATATCAATTTAGATCTGACCATTTAAGTTGCTGGTCAAGTGCTATGTTTTTATTTACTACCCTTCCTAATAGCTTATTAAAATCAACAGCTTTTATTTCACCAGTCCCAGGTCGTTTCACCCAAATGTTATCCATGCATAATATTTCACCAGCTTTAATTTCTTTTATGGAAACTACTGTTGCAAAAGCAAAATCCATAGTTACTTGTTCTTCATTTGCCGGTTCTTTTTTTCCTCCAATCATCTGATGAATCAGATTTGAACCTTCAATTAATTCTCTACATGCCCCCTCATCCATTGAGCAAATAATATCGGGACCTACCCTGTTCATTGAATCTGTAAAATGTCTTTCGAGTAAACTGGCACCCATTGCAGTAGCTGCAAAACATGCATGATTGGAAATAGAATGATCTGATAGTCCTACCGGGACATTTGGAAATGTATCCATTAATTGCTTCATTGCCCCGAGCCTTACTAAATGAGGGGGAGTGGGATAAAGATTGGTAGTATGCATAAGCGCAAAAGGAACATTATGCGCTCTTACTGTTTCAACCGCTTTTTTTACAGATTCAACAGTATTCATTCCAGTGGATATTATCATAGGTTTTCCAAACCCGGCAATATGATCAAGCAGCGGATAATTATTACATTCTCCACTGCCAATTTTAAAACCTGGTACATTAAATCTGTGAAGCCTTTCTGCCGCAGCTCTTGAGAAAGGAGTGCTGATAAAAATCATATTTTTACTTTGAACATACTGCATCAATTCCCATTCATCTTCCTCGGACAAAGCACAACGTTCCATAATTTCGTATATCGAGATATTCGCATTGCCAGGTATTATTTTTTTAGCTTCTTTACTCATCTCATCAGCTACAATATGAGTTTGATGTTTTACCAATTCAGCCCCTGCCCTATGAGCAGAATCAACCATTTCCTTTGCCGTTACCAATGAACCGCCATGGTTAATACCTATTTCGGCAATAACCAAAGGATTATAATTATTGCCAATTCTTCTTCCAGCTAATTCGAAAAAATTATTCATTAGATATTTTCAGGAGTTCATAAATATTTACCAGGCAGTCCACCCTCCATCAACAATTAAATTATGTCCAATAACATAACTACTTGCATCAGATGCCAAATAGACAATAGCTCCTTGTAGTTCTGTTTTTTCACTCATGCGTCCTATTGGATTTAATTGTTTGAATCGCTCCAAAAACAAGCCCTCATGCCCATTAAAAATTCCACCAGGAGTAATTGAATTAACTTTAATGCCTTTTTCAGCCCAAAGTGTTGCAAGATACTTTGTAAGTGATATTACGCCATGTTTGCTAACGCTATAAGCTACCGGCTGAAATATACCTGTACCAGGATATATTTTATGATTAGGGCTCACTACTCCATATAATGATGATATATTAATTATTGATCCCTTACCCTGAAGAAGCATTTGCTTACCTATAGTTTGACATCCAAGAAAAGTACCTGTAAGATTTACATCCATTATTGCGTTCCAGTCCTCCAATGGAAAATCTTCGAAAGAAGCATCAAAATTTTTTGATTTACTTTGATTGGTAAATCCCGCATTATTTATCAAGATGTCTATTTTGCCATATTCCTTTATGACCTCATCCAATAGCTTCTCCCAACTATCTTTAGACGTTACATCGCAGAATCTGGCAATCGCAGCAACATTATTATCTTTAAGGTAGGCAATTGCAGAATTACACTTTTCTATATTGTTATCCGTCAATATTACTTTTGCCCCAAAAGAATTTAATGCTATTGCATGTTCACTGGCAAGTAACCCTCCTCCCCCTGTAATAATTGCAATTCTATCAGTAAGATCAAAGAGATTGTGATTGTTCATTATTGTTCATTAAAAATTTTACAAATTCAAAATCCAGTTCGGTATCAATATCTATGGCCCGCTCTCTTGGAACAGGAAAAATTTTACATTTTGCTTTACTCCAATGTTCGTAATGATATAAAGCTGCTCTTCTTATTACAAATGCTGCAGGTGTTAAACTATACACTTTAGGTGCATCTTGCCGTCTTACTATAGGTTTTTCTGTACTTTTTACAATCTCAGCAAAACCATCAGGCATAATTTCCATCATATTAAAATATGGATTCCGTTCAGGTTCATAACCTGTTATTACAACATCAACATTTACATTATCTAAGGCTAATTGTATTGCGCCATCAATATCATTTCCATTTTTTAATGGTACTGTAACATCAAGATCAATCAAAAAATCAACTTTTTTCTTATGCAAAGACTCATAAAACTCAATCGCGTGAATAAAGACCGGCCATTTGGAAGCACTATCAGTAGCAAGCTCAGAGGGTCTTAAAAAGGGAACATTGGCGCCATAACTTCTTGCTATCTCTGCAATTTGCTGATCATCTGTTGAAACAATCAAATCATCAATTAAAAGGGATTCTCTTGCACTGGCAATTGTATAGGCTATTAATGGCTTGTCTTTCAATAACCTTATATTTTTTCCGGGAACGCCTTTAGACCCTCCTCTAACACATATTGTTGCCAATATCATATTTATTCTTTTACTTGATCCAGTGAAATAAATGTTTTTGTCTCCGAGGATTTCTTTGCTGCCAATACCATTTTTAAACTTTCAATACCATCTTCTAATGTTGTTAGTCGTTTGTCTGGCATATTTGGTTTTAAAAAAGCATCTAATATTAATAAAAATCTATCATTACGTGCAAATCCTGAATAGCTAAATTCAAATTCTTCCTTATTGTTGTTAATCCATTTAACACTAGATGTAGTTAAATCCCATAAGATACTTCCATTAGAGCCTGTTATTAAGCAATCTCTAACTAACTTTTGTTGTAAATAATCTAAATGAATAGTTCCTAATACTCCATTATTGAATTGTAAAAGTACTTCAGCAACATCTTCTGTTTCTATTTCTAAAGTCCCGGAGTGGTCATAAAGAGCAGCTATATATTTTACTTCACCTAGCAACCAATATAAATAATCAAATTCATGCACCAGATCCAGCATCACGCCACCACCATCTTTTATAGATGCACTCATGCCTTTTCTATAATCTTGAAATGGTCGCCAATCAGGTAAATATTGTCCCACTTTACTGTTAATTGATACTACTTTTCCTATTAAATTGCTATCAAGAATTTCTTTTACCTTTTGAAGACCTGATTCAAAATGAAGATCATAACCAACGACTACTCTAGAATTGAATTGCTGTGATAAAAAAATAGCCTTGTTGATATGAGATAATGTATGGCTGATAGGCTTTTCTACATAAATATTTGGTATTTTCTTTTCTAACAAATATATCAAATCGCAAATATGATAGGCTGTAGGTGTGCATAATATAGCAAAATCATAGGAGTTACTATTAGTAGCATCCTTAACCGATGCATATCTTTTTAAAAAACTGAATTCATCTGGAATATTTCCCGATTGACTAACAAGATCAATATTATCATATCCTAAAACAAGACAATTTTTTAAATGCCTGCGCCCAATTGAACCAATTCCGATAATTAATATATTCAATAATTTTAATTATTTATTATTTTATAA
>CAISOH010000227.1 GCA_903887005.1 uncultured Bacteroidota bacterium
AACCATGGCAACATTAATTTATTTGCCCCAGACTACTGAGAAGTTCAGGCAGCATCCTTTATTATTTATTATTCCTGTATTAACCATATTAACGATAATTAATACCAGACGTCTACTAGAGAAAGGAGTTTATTTCCAGGCCTTTCTTTCATCAGCTTTCACATCTGCTTTATTGTTGATTACGGTAACTATTAATTTATTCCCCAATATTGTAATATCTACTATAGATCCGGCATTTAATATCACAATTTATAATGGTGCTTCTTCAGAAAAATCGCTAGGTATCATGTTAACGATTGCTGCTATTGGCGTGCCATTAGTAGCGGCGTATACCATTTTTGTATTCTGGACTTTTAGAGGAAAGGTTAAAATGGATGAAACAAGTTATTAATATTTATGAGCAACGAAAGAAATGAGTTTTGGAATCAGCGGTATAGTAATGCTGAATATGCTTATGGGGAAGACCCCAATCAATTTTTTGCTAATCAAATCAGTGCGTTAAAGCCAGGGAGTATAATACTTCCATGTGAAGGGGAAGGAAGGAATGCAGTTTATGCCGCCACATTGGGTTGGGATGTACATGCTTTTGATGATAGTTCAGAAGGGAATAATAAGGCCCAACGGCTAGCGATTAAAAAACGAGTTAAAATTAATTATATTATTGAACAAGCATCAAATGTTCATTATCAACATAATAGTTATGATGTAGTTGCTTTTATTTATGCTCATTTACCTAATGATTTACGAACTCAATTACACAAGAGTGCAATTAACTGGTTAATGCCGGGGGGTAAAATAATTCTCGAGGCTTTTAATCCTTTGCAATTGCAAAATCAATCGGGAGGCCCTAAAGAAATATCAATGTTGTACACAGAGGAAATGTTGCAAAGCGATTTCTCAGGTTTAAGAATTGATCTAATTCAAAATGTTCAAATTAATTTAAAAGAAGGCACTTTTCATGATGGCACTGCTGATGTAATACAATTTATTGGCACTAAATTATATTAGAATTGATACCAATTTTAATGTTTTGTAATAACGTGAAACTAACTTTGGGAAAACAAATATCATTTGAACTATAGCCTTAAATCTTTTATACTGGTACTAATTCAATTTAGCTGTATTGGATTTCTTGTATTTAATTGCAGGTTCAATAGCATTGGTATTACTGCAACAATAATTCTAGTGATTTCTATATTACTAGCTTTTTGGTCGATTTATATCATGCAAAGGAGTAAACTAAGAATTTTCCCTGAACCTTCAGTTGATGCTGTATTAATTACTCAAGGTCCATATCGATATATACGACATCCAATGTATACTGCAGTTTTATTAGGTTGTTTTGCGTTTGTTATAATTTATTTCAACTTCATTAGGTTGTCTTTTTTTATACTTCTCTTTATCAATTTGGTAATTAAACTTCATTGGGAAGAATCAATGCTTAAAAAAAAATTTGATGGTTATCGAAAATATAGTGAAGCAACTCATAAACTTATCCCATTTATCTATTAGCATAAGATCATCTCTGTAACCTTTGTTACTGAATTTCAATACTCATGTGGTTACTTTTACCCAGTAAATAAAAACCATGGTAACTCATCAAATACATTCATTAAATATCAAGTGTGATGGTTGCGTAAATACTATTCAAACTGAATTGAAAAAAGTCAATGGAGTTTCAGGAGTAATAGTTTCGAAAACGGATGGAATTGTAAATGTTTCTGGCGTTGCTATCGATAGGGAGCAAATTGTATCTAAGTTACATGACATTGGATACCCGGAAATTGGACACAATGATTTTATGAGTAAAGCAAAATCATTTATTACTTGCACTATTGATAAGTTTTAATAAAGAAAAAAATAAAAACATATGAATTTCTCAAACCAGATGTCAGCTATTATGAATGATATCGATTATAAGGAGTTAATAAAAGCTGGTGCTTTTTTAGTGGATGTTGGAACAGAAGCAGAATTTGCTGAAGGGCATGTTAAGGGATCAACCAATATTCCATTACATACCATACCAAATGAATTGGAAAGATTTAAAAACAAGTCAAACATTATTGTTTTTTGCAGAAGTGGGGGACGTAGTTCTCAAGCAAAAGCATATCTAGATGTGAATGGCATTGAAAATGTAATAAATGGCGGTACTTGGGATTTTATCAATCAGTATTGCTAGTATAAGTTGTTGGTTAATGTGGAAGAAGCCATTTGATGTAAATATCAAGTGGCTTCCTACTTTGTATTTGTTTATTTAGGTAAATTTGAACTAGTTTACATTATTAATAGATTCACTAATATATGAACGGATTTGAAAAATTACAATTAGTATTTGAGCCTCAACTGATACAAGAAATTCACCAGTTTGGGGTTTGGCAA
>CAISOH010000228.1 GCA_903887005.1 uncultured Bacteroidota bacterium
ATATGGCGGCATATTGTTTCCAATATCCCGTCATACCAAATCTATGAGAAATCTATGAAGTAACCATATTGCAGCCGACAAATTCTAAGGGAAGTCTAATGTGTAGGCAATGTATTTGTCTCACCTTATTTAGGTTTTGGCCCCCTTTTTCTCATGGATTCACCATTAAGTTCTATACGATGGGCCTGATGGATAATCCTGTCCAAAATTGCGTCTGCCATTGTTTTGTCGCCAATAATATCGTACCATTTACTTACAGGTAACTGAGAGGTGATAATAACGGAACCTTTCCCATGACGATCTTCAATAATTTCCATTAGCATAGCTCTGCCTGGAGCATCGAAGGGCTGAATACCAAAGTCATCGAGTATGAGTAATTCTTGTTTTTCTATTTTAGCCATCTCTTTTATATAAGAGCCATCAGCCTTCGCAATTTTTAGTTTGCTGATTAATTTTGGGGTACTATGGTAAAGCACTTTTGACCCTAAGCAGCAAGCCTGATGACCAATTGCTGTAGCGATGTAACTTTTACCAATGCCGGTGCTGCCGGTAATTAAGATGTTCTCATACTTACTGATAAAGGAACAGTCGGCAAAGCGCAGGATCTGATTTTTATCAATATTGCGGTCTGCTTCAAATTGCAGTTCTTCAACTGAAGCCTTGTACCTAAATCGGGCATTATTGATTAACCGTTCAATACCTCTGTTTTTTCTATCGTCCCATTCTGAATCTATAAGACTGGCTATCATTTCATCCGGTGTATAATTTTCGGTTTTACCGGATTCAATACTCGTTTTAAAGGTTCTATACATGCCGAAGAGGTTCATCTTCCGCATTTTTTCTAACGTTGATTCGTTCATTCTCTTGTTTTTTTGTTATTTATAATAATCGCCACCCCTGATATTATCATGCTGCGGCATTTCAATTTTTTCTATACAATCTTCATCCAACAATACCTCTAATCCACCATCCAATATTCTTTTTAAAATTCGGTAGTTATAAATGCCAAAAATCAAGCTACGTTGGCAGGCTTTGGTCAACCGTTCATTGCCATATTTTTTTGAAAGATCTAAAACACCCATGCACATTCTATACAAATGTTCGGGATGCTTCTTTATGTCAAGTACTTTTTCTACGTACAGTTTTACATCTTTATGAATTTCATCGGCCATAGTCAACAATTTATCCGGTTCAAGTTCTGCCACAAAGCGATGTTTAGGTGGTAAATGTTCTTTATCAGTTGTGTATTTAAAAGGGCTTTGCAACCGTTTGTGAATGGCTATGCGCCGATAATTATGGAATATTTCCACGTTATAACCGGTAAATAATAGTTTTACCCTCTTCCCAATACAAGTATAGGGAACACTGTAATGATGCCTGTCAAGGCTCAGAGCAACATGACCGTTTTTTGCCACTGTTGCAAAAAGTTGTTTCTTGAATTCATAACGCATAGCCGGTAACGGTAGAAGGGCAGATTTTTCCACTTCTTCATATTTCTGCCGCCTGCTATAATTCTTTCCGGTTAGGATAACGTTATTGTGTTCTACTAAGGCAATAGAGATGGCATTATTCAAACTTTCAATGGAGTAGAATACCTCGTCTCTTATTTTAGCATATATTCTGGTGTAAATAATCTTAACGGTATTTTCAACCACTGCTTTATCTGTTGGCCGGTATGCCCGTGCCGGTAAAATTGTAGTATTATAATGCTCTGCAAAATCGGCAAATGTTTCGTTGATAGTTGGCTCATACTTGTCACACTTAGTAACTGCTGACCTTAAATTATCAGGTAAAATGGCAGCGGGAACACCATCCACAAAATGCAGAGCATTTTCACAGGCTGCAATAAAATCTTCTTTCCTTTGTGTCATCACTGCTTCAACATATGTAAGCTGACTAACTCCAAGTACTGCTATAAATACCTCTACCAGTTTTTCTTTCCCTGTTTCCTTATCCTTTATCACTAATTTTTCGCCAGCGAAATCAATGAATAGTTTATCACCGGCTTTGTGATTTTGGCGCATGATGGGTATTTTCCTTGCTTTCCAATTAGAGAAATGTGATCGGAATGCAGTACTGCTGGCACCATCGGGATATTTTCTTTTATACTCTTCCCATAATAAGGCTTTAGTAACGCCATTTCGTTTCAGTTCCTTATCAATTGCAGGGAATAAACTGTAAAGTGTTTCCAGCTTTTTACTTTGTATATTTTCCTGTGTACTCTTGAATAGTTCCTCCAGGTCCTTATCTGAAAGCTCGTTTACTTCTGCGAAGCTTAGTTTGCTTTCTTTAAAATCTGTAACAATTTTTTTAAGTACAGGACGATGAATGCCTGTCTGAATGATTATTTCAGACAGGGTTTGGTTTTGAGTGTGCAAGCGTAGTATGTGCCTGATATTTAGCATATTTTATGAGGATTAAGTCTTGGTAATGCTTAATTGGGGTGCAAAAGTAGGGCAGCTAAATGGGCTAAAATTGTATAAAATCGTTGCTTTTTACTTTTCTTTGAAATATTTTTTTGGCGTAATGCCGGTATATAATTTGAAGACTTTTATAAAATGTGCTTGATCGGAGAAACCGGCTTCCAAACCAAGTTGTGTCATATTATAATCATTAGGTGCAGCATTTATCAGCTTTCTTAACCGA
>CAISOH010000229.1 GCA_903887005.1 uncultured Bacteroidota bacterium
ATTAAAAACAACAATTATTTTTTTAACGACGATTCGAATTCGAATCCTCGTTTTTTCATTTAAAGTCACTCACGTTGGTTATCTGTAAAACTCACGAGCCATCAGTTCTTCCGGTATTTCCTTCACTTTATCAATTTGTTTGAAGAAGTAAGGTGTATTTGTAGCATGGCATTCCGCCATTAATTTCCTTGCCCAGTCAGTGTTGAACTGTCTTTTTCTTGGCCCGCTCTCGCCACCTTGAATTACCCAGTCTAGTGATTTGCTGTGAAGCCATGGCAGTAGCGAAACCTCATCGAGCTGTGGTTCAACTGATAGGAACTTCTTCCCTTTTACTTCCTGTAGGTGCGCTATCAAGTTATTAGCGGTTGATTGGTTCACTAGGGAAGGGCCCAACATTACATTTGTAGGCGGGGTTTCCTTCCATGCCTCAGGTATGTATTTGTTGATATTACTTGGGCATTTGATAAGAAGCAGGAACATAAGGTTAGGGTATAAGCCATTGCTTATGTTGTCAAAGAACTGCTGTCTTAAATCACCAGTGGTATGGTCTAATGTCTTGCCGTTGTGATCTCTCAGCGGCATGGGCTTTTCAAAAATATCCATCATGGAACCAACAAACACCCGGTGCATTTCACCCGCAACATTTGCTTCCTTCTGAAATTTCAGCAATTCAGTCCATACAGACATTATTTGCTTTCTGGGCTTATCATTACCCCAGACATCATTGCCCCATCTTCTTGATAATGCTGCTGCATAACAGTTGTCGCATCCTTCATGTACTTTGGTACATCCGTGCCAAAGGTTTGCTGTGTGTTTAGTCCATTCTATGGACGAATTCTTTGCCATTGTTTTTGAGATTGTTGATAAGTGAATAAGAAAATGATAGGGTTTAGACGATACCTATGGCGTATTGATACTTCCGAGAAATTGAACTTAGAAATTTTCCCAAAAGTTATCTTCAGATACCAATGTCAGCGCGACGTCATTAAACCCTTTGGGAACCCCCCAGTCGCCATTCGGTAGTTCTTCCAGCTGGCCCGTGTTACTGATAATTTTCCCATCAACCTTTAATTGGATATCACCTACCAACTCAATTTGTTTCCCGTCACATAGGGTAACTACTACTTTTCGAGCCAGAGGCTGTGCAGGCAATTCTTCGTCAGGCGTTGAATTCCCCTTTTCATATTGTTTAAGGTAGTCAACGAAATCATCCATCTTGCTGAAATCCACTGCCGGGGTACGTTGCTCAGATGGAACCAGAACCGGTGGTTTAATATTCGTAGGAACTTCAGATTGACCAGAATCGGTTGTAGTATCTGGGTTAGACCCGTCTGGTGTACTTTTACCCGGCTTGCTACATTTAGTACTTCCAGCTTGTTTCCCAGGGCCTTCGTCAGAGGTGCCACGTACATTGGGTTTAGGCTTTTTTTCTTCGGCAACACAATCACTATATGCCTTGCTTGGTCTGTAGTTTTTATCCGCAGCCAACATGTCCAGATATTTTTCATTACCCGGCTGTATTAACTTCAGGTAGCATTTGGCAGCATGGATGCTAATGCCAAACAATTCAGAAAATTGTTCCTCCTTGTCTTCACTTTTGGTAATGGTCTTGAGCCACCGTTTACCTTCTGGAGTGGCGATGTATTCCGTAGTAACCTTAATGAGCTCCGCCATACACCTTGTTTCTTTGTGTTCGTGGTACTGAAATGAAAGGAGAAACTCTAAAACGTCATTTTGATTCAGGTTAATGATGTCAAGACTAATTTCGTCCTGTCCCAGATCAATAAGCGCCTCCAGCGAACCAAACTTATTAATGATGTAGTACACCCCTTGCAATTCATATGCGACAGGATTTGCATAGTGCTTGAACCGATCAACGGCTGCGGTGAAGAATTTGGGATTCTTGGCATGTTTCCAAACACGCAGGAAAATGCGATCATACTTTACGGAATCGATACTGACTACTTTTACTATTGATTTTTTAAACATTATAAATAATTTAATTAGTTAAAATGAAATGGAGATATCCCAATCGCACATATGCGTTATTTTAATGTTTGTGTGTTTGGGTAAGTCTTGCCGTTACCTGTTTTTCCTTTTATCGATCTAATGCGGCCGCAATGGAATGAATAAAAAAACTGATGTCTGGGCTTTTATCGCTTTGACAACAACAAAGGTAAATTGCATAGTTGAAACGTAGCATAAAAGAACAGATGTGAATTCACACATAGGCTGTGAATTCACATCTGTGAAGGAGATTTGTCAATATACATTGACAATAAGTTGATTAATTATTACTAACAATAATATTAATAAATTTCAGGTAATAGTTCTTCTCGTCAGTATGGCCTTTTACTTTCAATAAGTTTTTAATTCCATTTAGTTGTCCCCTATCGAGCATTATATTTTCATTTACATCGTCTTTGTCGAAAAAGGTATTTCCTATTATCTGGCAAGTGATTTTATCAGACCGGGAAGTGATTCCATCAGATTCATATACAGTCATCCACTCCATTGTAATCATGTAAGCAAATAAATAGACTAAAAATGTCTTTAATGAATCATAAGATTTATCAACAAATACCTTTTCATTTTCAGTCCGATAAATCATTTTCTTTTTAAATCCGCTCAAATCACCCTTATAAGAAGTAAGCTCAATTTGAGAAGCTTTCGGAAATTTTTTAACCACTTCCCTAAGAGGATTATTATTAGATAGGATTTTGAGAATATTATCATACTTATCCTTGAATTTTGAATCTATTATATCCTTAACTAATCTAGTTTCGCTATTTATGTTAGCAGACTCTGGCATGTATTTGTTAGCAACTTCCGGTTGTGGTAACGCCGTAATAGTATTTTCTTCTTCCGGGTTGAAATTTTTATATTTGTCCTCTATATACTTTGCAAAGTGAACGTATTTGGCATAAACTTCTGCAATGATTGCATATGAATTGGAAGGACTATTTACATCAAATGCTGCATCAGGAATCGGGAAAATTTTGAAATAATTTTCCCGATGTAATAAATACACCATCGCTTCAATATCCTCCTTTGAGTAGAGTAAACGCCAAACCTGTCACACTAACTATCGCCTCCAAATATTTGGAATTTCCCCAAAGCTCAGAACCACCGTAGAACTCAATAGCTTTATTTGCAGTTAAACTTAACATTTTTACGATAGTTTTTTAATAATTAAAGCTGCTACAAATGTTTCAAGCAAACTAAGAGGTATTGCTGCATATAACAGGCCTTCAGGCATTACGCCCAAGTTCCATATCACTACCCACATCAAAACAAAGGCTACAAACCAAGAAAATAATACAGTTTGTAAAAACGAGAATTTCTTGAAAACAATAAATATGACAATTGCAAATGATAATGACCATATCCCCCAAATTGCTCCATTTATTGGCTGAGAAGGAAAAACAAGACCAAGATGCCTGTAATGTTCAACCCAGTAAGATTTTATTAAAAACTCATTCCTTAAAAATTCAGATATACTAATCCAAAGTGTTGCTAACAAAACTGGTAAAAATGTCTTTTTTAAGAAGTTCATCATTTTATTGTTGGTTAATTATTAAAAGTGAAGCATCAGCATAGTGCAAAATCTAAACGTCTGGGCATTCTCCTCACATGCTTACATTCTCACCTTAAGTTCCACGATGCATAACCTCTTACGTTCAGCACCTCATATTTATCACATAAAATTTCGACATACCGGTATGATTATACGCAAAGCTATTCCTATTCATTTAAATTATGTCTTTGGGGAGTCCTTATAGTGGCTGGTTTCATATAATGTGAATATACTAACTCTGCTCGGCTGTAAGATTCGTGGCAAATGCAGCAACTTGTTCAATGCGAGCATTGTTTAAGGAGTAGTATATCTCCTTGCCCATGCGTTCAGTTAAAACAATATTAGCCCTGCGTAGTATTGCGAGG
>CAISOH010000230.1 GCA_903887005.1 uncultured Bacteroidota bacterium
CAAATATACAGGCTATTTTAAAAATTCCGAAACAGTTGACATGGGAACGTTGACATTTAACTCGTCAACTAAAACTCTTGCATTAAAATTTATGGACGCTGACGAATTGCATTTCAAATTTTCCAAAATGGAAAATTCTACTAATAGTGATGAACTTTATGGAAAATTCTACAATATTATTTATTTTGGAAAGGCTATTGAGAGTAATGAAGATTGTGAATTATTGATTCAAAAAACAAAAAATCTTGGTTGTATAACTACTTTAAAGTTTGCCAAAGTAATTGATAAAGATTACGATTTAACAACATGGAAAACCGTGATAGTTTTTGGCACTCAAGGAAAATGCTTTGATGACAATAATATTGTTGCTAATGTAAAAGAAAGCGAAACATCAGATAATAATTTGCCGGCTTTCAAAATCCCAATAAAGTATGAAGATGGATATGTTTTTAAAGATAAAGATTTGACAAGAATAGATTTTTCAACTTTTACGGTACTATTTAATACCAAAGATCAAGGTATTAAATTAAGCGAAGGTAAGGAGTGGAAAATATCAATTGCATCGGACTTGATAAAAATTCAATATCCTTATTTAAATGGTTTCATGGTTGAAAAATACAAAGTAATCAATTGCGAGTATGATTCTACTAAAAAAGTTCAAGAATTCTTGTTAGAATCTGATTTAGAAACATCTGACGGCAATACGCCTCCGCACACCACTCACAAATTGAAGCTTTATTGGGATAAGCAAATAGGATACTTTGCAGAAATATCAGTAATAGATTTTCACTTTCAAAATGTTATACAAACAGGCTTGGAAATTTCCTCACTGTATGGAGCTACTTTTAATAATAGTCTAACAGTAACAAACAAAATCGTTAAACGCTAAATTTTATATCAAATTGGATGAAGCTGACAAGAACTATCATCAGAGGACAATTTTGAACCTCTCAAAATCATTTTCAGAAAAAGAAACGTTCGACTGGTTTAGGGATAAGGTTCGGCACCATTATTCATCGGCAAGGAAATTGCATAAGTTCCGGGATTACGAAAAAGTTCCTGATTTGCTGCTAGATGTGATTGATACAGAAATTGAAATTCTGGAAAGATTTGGTTTGCCGGATGCTTCTGAATTTATGACCATTATAGACCTTTTCAGTTGGAATGAACAAATAAATGACCGTGACATTGAGGAGCTATTTAAGACATTAAAAGAAACAGCCGAAAATTATTTGCTGGAACCAACAAAGACTGACAAACAAAGTTTGATTGATGGGAAAGAGACTCACTTAACAGCACACGATTTATTACCAATGATTGAAATTGACCGGAACATTTATAATAACTTTTTGTACGAAACATTATTTTATTCAAAAGACTATGATGCTGATGTCATTCTTGAAGAAATGAAAAAGGGAAATACAATCCCATTGGAATTATCAGACAATATGCACACAACCATGCTTCTGAAAGGAGATTTGAATAAGCAAGCTGAACAATTAGGCTTAAAATTTTGGCCGGATTTTGTCGAGTATGAAAAGAATGTAAAACAGAATCCAAGCAAGAAAACAATCAAACAAATTGACAGGGTTCGTGAAAGTTTCGATGGAATATTTCCAAGGACGTTTTCATTTGATGAAGGCTACATTTGTTCAATCAGGTATTTAAACTCAGAGAATCCCTATGTAATTGTTGAACTGGTGACTTCGCTTGATTTGAACATGATAAACATTTACGTTTATATGCCTTTTGAAGTTGCAATTAAGATGCTTAAAAAGACAAACAATCATACCGTGGCAAGTCCACTCAGAAGTATGCTTTATGACAACTTCAATCAAAATCCCGAAATTACTGATGACCTTCAAATCAGAGAATGGAATAAAACATACCTGCACTTCAAAGGCATTGAGTTAGTAGTAACAAATTGTAACTCTGATGAAAAAGGTAGTGCAGCAAACAACAGCAATTATTATGCGTTGAACAATTTTTAGGAGATTTAATAAAAATGAATTCCGATGAAAAAAACATTGAGCAAACAAAGGCTGGAGTTGACAGAAGAAACAATAAAAACAATTGACGAAAAACGTTTGGGTTGGGTAAGCCAGTTCCCTTCAACAATTCAAATTAATGAGGCTTACATTTCATCAATCAAGTATTATTGCTACGAATTAAACAAGCCTTATTACTGTGTTGAATTAGCTTTTGAACTTGACTCAAAATGGATAAACATTGATGTTTATATGCACTTCAATGAGCTAAAAAACATTCTGATAAAGTCAACGAATTTTCCACCGGAAAGCCTGATTGAAGGAAATCAATTGAAGCAGCATTTGTTCATTGAAGGCGCACTATCTATCCGGGAATTGTTTGACACCTACTTTCATTGCGAGGACATTGATTTAACAGCGCTTCAAACTGTTTTGAAAGATGATGATGGAAAGGAAATAGACGACCACAATGTCTATTCAGTGGGCAGCTTTCTTCATTATCTCAGCAAATAACAGATAATTGGACAGGCCGGGACAAATAAATTTGCTTTTGAACTCTTCAAGTAACTTCAATCTGAGTGATTTGAAAGAACGCAGGAAAACCAAATAGAAAATGTTGAAACTGCAATCAGAAAAACAGTAATGAACATTTGAAGCACTTAAGAATCGCACCCTTGATTTCGTTTCCGTTTCCGGAAAGAAACGCCAAATAATTTCGTCAATTCTATTTTTGCTTAACATTTGATTGCTATCTTTATCTCATGGCAGAACTCCTCAGATTTCATACAATTAGACCTCCCGAGCGTTTGAATTCCTCGGTGAATTACAAGGTAGATACTCAAAAGGTAACTCCTGACGACACTTTGATTGTCAACATTACTGATGAAAAATCAGACTATGCAAGGACATTTTATTTTAATGGGAAGGATGTTGCCTCGAAGGATAGTATTCATTTTAAGGTAACAAAAATTATTGAAGGGATTGACCTTGAATGGAGCGGAGCAAAACCAACGCTTATCCCGGAACCTGTTATCATTGACCTAAAGCCTGAATGGTTCAAAATGGGATACTATGTTTATGTTGTAGCAATGAAGTTTAAAAAGGAAAATTACTTTTACATAGGAATGACCGGAGATAGAAAGCATAAGACTGCCCGGTCTCCTTTTTACCGTATGAGTGGGCATTTCAGTTTGCTTGAATCATCAACGCAAAACCAAGTGATAAAGGGAATTCGCAGAAACTTTGAGGTTGGAACCGATATTGAAAAAATACTTGGCGAAATGAAATTCACTTACTATGCATACATGATTACGCCATTTGATAAAGCAGACACCTCAAACCATGATGCGAATAGAAAACATGCTGAATCAATTGAAAGCAGCTTAATCCACAAAATGAAAGATGGATTTGGAAGTCAGTTTGTTTTCAATAAGAATCAAAGCACAAAAAATTTCAACAAGGTTGATGCAATTGCTCAGGAATTGATGATTGATGTTAAACAAAGAATCAAATCAAAAGTTTCCAATTAGTTTCGTTTCCTTTCGGAAACCAATTAATAATGTCTCCAATTTGCTACTATGTTCAGATTAAAATTGATATTTTTACTAAAATTCAATTATATGAACGCACCTGAACATTTGGCTCACAAGCCTATAATAGTTGTAAATGATTATGATATTAAAGACGGTATTTACGCTGGTCATAGTGATGCCAAAGCTTTATCTATTGGTCAAGCTCAATATGATGCAGATGAGATTGCAGCGAAAATTTTCCGGCATACCGGCACAAGATGGAGCAGACAAAGTGAAGAAATGCCGATTCATCGCACACTGGATTTAACAATTTTGATACTTGGCTCTATGCTAATAAGTTCAACAACAGAGGGGGCAATAACAAATTTGGATGAAGTGGTGATTTCACCTGAAAGACTTCAAGAGATTAGTGACTACTATGAAAAAAATAAGAAAACTTTACGCCCAAGATTGAAAGAAATGAAAAACCTGTTGGATAAATTAATTTGAAAAATGAAATAGCTTAATGGGAAAAGATAAAATGCTTTTCAAAGATAGGGTAGAGAAAGTATTTAAGATAGAAAAAAGGATTTTCTCAAATTTGTTTCCGTTTCCGAAAAGAAACGGGAAACTTCCGGAAAATCCTTCATTTTCATTCCGTTTCGTCCTAAATCCGTCCCAAACAAACCTGCCCCAAACTCAAAAGCGTTGATTTATGTGGGGTTTCACAGGTGAGGTTAAGAGCCTACGATAGGCGTTAAAACCAATGAAGGTATTATTCCTTTGACTTCAATAAATAAAAATTCAGGTAGCTTTTTGAAAATACCGCTAAAACACCCTCTTATATATTATTTGGAATGTTTACTTTGTGATTTGGAATAAAAAAAGAAAATCCCACGGAGTACGCAGGATTTAAGAAATAATCTTCGGCTTATAGCCTTATTGTGATAAGCTTTCAATGCAAAGATATAAAATTTAAACAAAAAGTAATCAGATGGAAAAAATTCTTGGACTAGATTTAGGTACAAATTCAATTGGTTGGGCATTAAGAGATACTTCAGTAAACGATAACCAGATAATTGATAAAGGTGTATTAACCTTTGATAAAGGGGTTGGGGAGGTAAAAGGAATTGAAATTCCATTAGTAAAAGCCAGAACAGAAGCAAGAGGAAAACGCAGGAATTACCAAGCTGAAAAATATCGTAAATGGGAATTACTTGACTTTCTGATAAAGAAAAAAATGTGCCCATTATCAAATGAAGAACTAAACGAATGGAAGCATTATAAAAAAGGAGTTGGAAGAAAATATCCTCAATCAGAAAAATTTATTCAATGGTTGCGGTTTGACTTCGATGGCGATGATAAGCCTGATTTTGGATTATTCGGTTTCGACAAACACGAAAGTTATTATGTTTTTAGAATGTTAGTTGTCTGTGATGATGAGCAGAATAAAAAGATATTCCAGAGCAATCCGCACATTTTAGGAAGAGTGCTGTATCAATTGGTACAAAGAAGAGGTTATAGAGGAAGAGATGACGAGGAAGAAGAGGCAAAAACGATCTTGAAAGGAAGCAGCAAAAATGGCACTGCTGGTGTTGAAGCAATTATTCCATATATAGAACAATACAAAACACTTGGGGCTGCGTTATATTATTTACAAAAAGAAAAAAATGAGCGTATCCGTAAACGATATAATCTTAGAACAGATTATGAACAGGAACTGAAAGAAATATGCAGGGTTCAAAACCTTGACGAAGAAACTTATAAACGGTTATCAAAAGCTATTATCTGGCAACGTCCGCTACGTAGTCAAAAAGGATTGGTGGGTATATGCACTTTTGAAAAAAATAAAGCAAGATGCCCAGTTAGCCATCCATTGTATGAAGAATTCAGAACATGGGTTTTTATAAATAATCTTAAGATAAAATTACCGGAGAATATTAATAAGGCAACTTATTTAATGCAAAATATTTACCCACTATTTTATAATGCATCAAGAGATTTTAAGCTAAGTAGCGTTTTCAAAAGACTAAAAAAAGACAACGGAGAAATTACTGCGAAATATACCCCTGATACAAAGGCAATATCCTGTTCCTTGCTAAATAATTTTTATTCCTTGTTAGGTGCCGATTGGAAAGAAAAGTATGGATGGAAAGAAACATTTCAAAACCAACTTAAAAATTGCGATTATTCTATTGAAGATATTTGGCATGTGCTATTTTCATTTGATAGTAAGGAAAAATTAAAAGAATTTGCAACAAATAAAATAGGTTTAAATGATGAAAAGGCAGAAAAATTTTCCAAAATTAATTTACAGCAAGGCTATACAACACTTAGCTTGTCGGCTATTAAAAAAATCCTTCCTTATCTATATCATGGATTCATTTACAGTGAAGCAATTTATTTAGCAAATCTGCATAAAGTATTTGGAGAAAAGGAAATAACACCTGAAAATGCTAAAAACTATTCTATAGAAATAGAAAACGTGATTAAAAAACATAATCATGAAAAGCTATTGGTGAATGTGGTAAATGGTTTGATTAGCGACCACCTTAATCTGGGTGAATTTCGTTTTGGTATGGATAAAAATTATCAATTAGATGATGATGACAAAAATGATATTAATGCGAAATTATTAGACGTATTCGGCAAAGATACATGGGACCAAAAATTGACTAACGAAAAAAGAGAAAATGCATACCAGTATGTACAAGTCAACTATCTCAGTTTTTTAAAAAAACCTATTACTGCTAAAAAAGAAGATTTATTTATTAAATCAGGACGACTACATGACATGATATTCCAGCATTTGCAAGATACTTATCAAGTACCGGATGAAAATAAAAAGTATTTATGGCATCCATCAGAGCAGGAAACGTATCCAAACCCAAAGGAAAAAAATGGCATTAAAGTATTAGGAGAACCACGCCCAATAAGTAATGGATTTAAAAACCCAATGGCATTGCGAACACTCCATGAGTTAAAGAAACTTATGAACTATTTATTACAAACTCAAAAAATTGATGAAGATACGCGCATTGTAATTGAGATAGCAAGGGAACTGAATGATGCGAATATGCGTAAAGCAATTGAAAAATACCAACGTGATAGAGAAAAAGAAAATGATGATTATAAGAAAAAAATAAAAGAAATAGTAGATGAGTTTAAATTAAACATCAATATTAATGACAAAGAAATAGTTGATAAATATAGGCTTTGGACAGAGCAAAAGCAAATATGCTTATATACTGGGAAAATCATCAATTGCAAAGAATTATTTGATGGCTCCAAATACAATTATGAGCATACGATACCTGCAAGTATAAGTTTCGATAATGAATTGAAAAATCTAACTATTGCTGACATAAATTATAATATAAACATCAAAGGAAAAAAAATCCCTTTTGATTGCCCAAATTATGATAAAGACATTTTAGGATATACTGCCATTAAGCCTCGGTTGATCTTTATGGATGATAAAATTAATGACTTGGGAAAGTCCTTAAAAGAATGGATTAACAAAACAAAATTTGCTTCTACTAAAGAGATAAAAGATGCTTGTATTCAGCGAAGACATTTAATATATTTCGAACTGGATTATTGGCGAAAAAAATATGCAACCTTTACGGATAAAGAATATAAGGCTGGATGGAGAAACAGTCAGCTTAGAGATACACAAATTGTTACCAAATACGCCCTCCCATATTTGAAAACAATTTTCAAAAGAACTGAAGTTCAAAAAGGAACTGTAACGGCTGCCTTTAGGGAAATATACAAAATACAACCCCGGTTAGAAAAAAAAGAACGTATCTGGCATAGCCACCATGCTATTGATGCCGCAGTACTAACATTAATACCCCCAGCCGCCATACGTGATAAAATTTTGTTTCGGTACAATGAAGAAAAAGATAATAACCCTAATAATACCTATCACGAAACCCCAAGGCATTGGGCTACATTTGAAACGCACCATATACTTTCCATTACAGATGATGTTTTGAATAATTTTCAGGCACAAAACAGGACATTAAAGGATACCTTCAAAAATGTGCGCAAACGTGGCAAACAACAATTTGTAAAATACAAAGACGAAAATGATAAATGGCACTATAAATTAGATGAACAAGGAAAAGAAATTCCATTAATAGCCAAAGGAGATACAATACGGGGTCAATTGCATAAAGAAAGTTTTTTTGGAGCAGTAAAACTTCCAGAAGTAAGAGAAAAAGATGGCAAGTTTATTCCTAAAACGGATGGTAAGGGAAACTTTGTTTTTCAAATAAATGAAAAACGTAAAGACAATATTTTCATTGTAAAAAGAGAAGAGGATTTATCCAGCTTTACTAAATTTGAAGACTTTGATATTATAATTGACCCAAACCTTAGCAATTATTTTAGAACCGAAATTGGAAACCGGCTAAAGGAAGGTAAAACATTTGCCGAGGCCATGTCAGAACCTATTTGGGCATTTGGAAAATCAAAAGATAAAAATGGCAACTCTATAAAACCAATCAGACACGTAAGATGCAGAGTAAAAGGAGGCGGTGGGGGGTATGTTAATAATCCCGCAGTTATTAAACCTATCAATTCGTATCTTTCTAAACAGGAATACAAAAGAAACATTTATGCACTTAATGGAGAAACAGCGGTATGTGGATTTTATCAATCACTTGTAAATAATGAATTAGTACGGGAAATAGAACCTTACTCAATATTGAATATTGCAAAATTAAAAGACGGTAATGATTTGGAAAGTATAGTAAGCCCGCATTATGAAAAATTAATAAAAAAAGAAAAGCATCTTATTCCTCTTTATGCAACATTAAAAGTAAATCAAAAAGTTTTATTTTATGAAGAAGATGTCCAAGAATTAAAAACTCTTGACAATAAAGAATTGAGTAAACGATTATACTTTATTGTCAAATTCGAAGATGGTAGAATTTCCTTAAAACATCATTTAAATTCAATGTCTGAAGAAGATTTGAAGAAAGAAATGAAACGACTAAATTTAGGTGATGTTGGAGCCTCTTCTTTTAATTTTTCATTTCCAATTCCAAAATTAAGATTATCGAAAGCAAACTTCAATTTTGCAATCGAAGGCAAACATTTTCAAATAAAACCAGATGGTGAAATAAAATGGAAATAAAATGATCAAGCGCACCCTCTACTTCGGCAACCCCGCCTACCTCAGCACCACACAACAGCAGTTGGAAATAAAGGTATTGGAAACGGGCGAAACTAAAACCGTTCCCATAGAAGATGTTGGAGTGCTCATACTTGACCATTGGCAAATCACAATCACACAGGCTGTAATAGCACGTCTGCTTGCAAATAACACAGCACTCATTACCTGCGATAACACACACCATCCAGTCGGTTTGTTGCTGAACCTCGATGGTAACACGCTTCAAAGTCGCATATTTCAGGCACAGCTCGAAGCATCCGAGCCATTGAAAAAACAACTCTGGCAGCAAACCATCATTGCCAAAATACAAAATCAAGCCGCTAATCTTGGACAACAGTCTGTTACTGGAAATTTGTTTAATGCACCTGACAAACTTTTATTAAACTATGCCAAAGAGGTAAAGAGCGGTGACAGCGAAAACCTCGAGGCCACAGCCGCTGGTTATTACTGGAAACGTGTCTTTCCAGCATTTCTCAATTTCTGCCGTGAGCGTGAAGGATTCCCGCCAAATAATCTTCTCAACTATGGCTATGCCATTTTAAGGGCTATAGTGGCACGCAGCCTTGTAGGTTCGGGGATACTCCCAACTCTCGGCATTCACCACCGCAACCAATACAATGCCTACTGCCTAGCAGATGATATTATGGAACCTTACCGTCCTTATGTGGACAAAGTAGTTTGTGAAATAGTAGGTAACAATGGGCAATACCTCGAAATGACCCCTAACATGAAAAAACAATTGCTTACGATACCCGCTATGGACGTAATGATAGACGAACAAACCAGCCCGTTGATGAATGCAGTGCAGCGCACCACCGCCAGCCTTGCAAAATGCTACGAAGGCAAGACAAGGAAAATATTGTATCCTGTTTTATAAATATCTCCATCTCCCGTTGGGAGGGCTGGGGTGAGGCTATGTACGAACGTTTAAACGCATATCGCATTATGTGGGTACTTGTATTTTTCGACTTGCCCACTGAAACAAAAAAAGACCGGAAAAACTATGCACTTTTTCGTAAAAAAATGCTTGCCGATGGTTTCCAGATGTTTCAGTTTAGCATTTATATGCGGCATTGCAGCAGTAAGGAGAATGCGGATGTGCATATACAGCGCACAAAAAAGAACCTGCCAGAAAAAGGGCATGTAGGTATTATGTGTATTACCGACAAACAATTCGGTATGATGGAAATCTTCCGGGGACATGACGTAATTGACACTATTCCCCCACCACAGCAATTGGAATTATTTTAATCAAGATTCTTACATAAACAGGAATAAAAAAATGAGCAAAAACCCGTTTTTTTATTCCTGTAAATAGGCTGAAAACAGCCATAGTAGCCAACTGTAGCGTTTGGTGTTGTTTAAGACCTGAAAGCTACTAAAAATTGAAAGCAAATCACAACTCTTATAGATGGGGCAAAAACAACCATGTCGTTGTTTAAGACCTGAAAGCTACTAAAAATTGAAAGCAAATCACAACTGTGCCGTCATGACTATTTAACCCAGTTGCGTTGTTTAAGACCTGAAAGC
>CAISOH010000231.1 GCA_903887005.1 uncultured Bacteroidota bacterium
TAAAATTGTGCATTGTTTAATATGCAAGACTTTGCGGCCTTGATTTTATAATTTACTTATTATCAATTCATTAGTCTTGGCGGCTTTGCGCCTTTGCGAGAAACCTATTTTGCACATTTATATCCGGTGTGAAGTATAACAGGTTAAAACCGACAATGTCATTGACTTAAGGAAAATAATCCCGACAGGGATGGCATTATTATAGTAAAACCAATAATTTACATTTGCGAAACCCCGAAGTGGGTGACATAATTTCACGCTATACTTGCAGCCGCATAAAATTGTGCATTGTTTAATATGCAAGACTTTGCGGCCATGATTTTATAATTTACTTATTATCAATTCATTAGTCTTGGCGGCTTTGCGCCTTTGCGAGAAACCTATTTTGCACATTTATATCCGGTGTGAAGTATAAGTCAATAAAATTGAGGTTAAAAGATTCATCAGGGTCTGCTGAATACAACTAATTTAGTACTTCGCTGGCGGAAAGCAGTTGCCGGTGTATTTGTAATACCTGCGGCAGAACAGCTTTCACATCATCGTTGACAATGACATAGTCGCATCGTTTCATTTTTTCGTTTTCATCCATTTGTTTCGCAATGATAGCTGTCACCTGCCCGCGTGACAATGCGCCACGGTTAATAGCGCGCTGTATGCGTAATTCCATGGGTGCGTAAACGCCTATCATTACGTCCATATCCTTATTACTGCCGCTTTCAAAAAATATCGCCGCTTCTTTTATTACATAGGGGGTTGTTTGGTTTTCGAGCCAGCGCCTGGAATAACTGATTGTAGCAGGGTGTACGAGGGCATTTAATTGCTGCAACTTCCCGGGCTCCTTAAAAATGATCGCCGATACCTTTTCCCTGTTCAGTTTACCCGATGAATATACATCGTGGCCCAGCAGTTGGGTTATGGCATTGATCAGCGCTGCATCGTTTTCCATCAGGTAACGGGCTGCCACATCGGCATTAAAAACAGGTATGCCAAGTGTGCTGAACACCTGGCATACGACTGACTTACCCGAACCAATGCCTCCTGTAATTCCTGCTTTGAGCATCGGACGGCGGTTTTTATTTTGTAACAGTGGTAGTGACACCGGCAGTTGCGTCCGCTTTTTTGCGGTAAGCAACCGTCATTTCCATAGATACTGCAGAGCGCTCAATGGTCATGAATGTGCCGCGGCTGATCTCCAGTTGCAATGTGCCGTCATCGTTCGCACGGTTGATGCGTCCGTGTATTCCGGCAGAGGTTACTACCTGTTCGCCTGAATTCATACTGTCGGCAAATGCTTTTTGCTCCTTTGCTTTCTTTGCCTGTGGCCGTATCATGAAGAAATACATGACTACGAACATACCTACCATTAAAAAGATGGGCATCATACTGCCGCCCGCCTGCGGGGCGCCTTGTAACATAATTGTACTAAGTGTTAATTGCATTTTTGTTTAGTTGTTATTATTTAGAAATTGATTACTTTTTTATTGATGCGTGATTTCCGGTATTTTGTAAACCATCAAAATTGACCACAAAAGTCAACTTTATAGCGCAAAGTTCCAAATCAGAGATCAAACAACGGCGGGACATATCTGAAGTCGTTGACCGTGAAAAAGTAAATCACACTAAATTGTCCGGTTATTGCCAACTATAAATTGCAGACTGTCAGAGGTAAATATTTTAGCGATAACTTATGCCGGTGACGGCTGCGATTGTAGCCTTTTTATTATCTTTATATTATGCGGTTTGTGGTTCTATTTTTATTTGTCTCAATTCCAAGCGTTTCTTTTTGCCAGAAAGTAAGCCGGGTATATGATTTGGCAGTAAAAAGAATAGCAAATAAATCGTGGTATATTGAAAAGATATGCAATATGGATTCGTGTTGGGCTCCAGATTATAGGACACCTTTCGATGATGATAATGGAAGACATAACTATTATTTTCGGTATGGGAAATCTTTCAATACTGGCGATAGTGGATGGCATAAGCCAACGCATTTTTTTGAGCAATCACTTTATATGAAGGAATATCCAATGGATTCTTTAAAATTCATGGTTATTAGTTGTCCGCCGATGATTTCTTTTATGGATTCTAATACCCACAAGAATAATGTATTTGCCATTTGGGCCGGAGGATCTGATCCAGAGCAAGGAGAGCTGACGTTTATTTCCGACAGCGAATTTGTGGTTAATCCACTATATGGGGTTAAGTATTATTTGAAAATAACGAAAACCCCTAAAGAATTTTATAAATTTTACGATATTCCAGAGCCTAAAAATTCAGATTGAAGTACCAATTTAATATAAAATCGAATTAGCATTCAAACGGACACACTACCTAAAATTGAGTTGTGTCTCAGTTTGAATGCTAATGAAAAGTTGTTGAAGTTATTTATTATTGTTTTCCAAAAGCAATAGTAATGTTAGTATTATATACATAACCTGAATTAGCTGTTTGAGTGTAATTAAACGCTAATGTCATTGTGCTGTCATTTATTGTTTGAATAGCATACGTTCCACCATTGTATTGATTAAAACTAAGAATAGAAGAGATGCCGCCGGTTAAAATAAATCCATTATTAATCTGAGTATTGCTTAGATATTCCCATATACCAGTACATGAATTTATTATTGTTTTATCGGATGATGGGACGTGT
Organism: uncultured Bacteroidota bacterium; assembly: GCA_903887005.1. Lineage (GTDB taxonomy): Bacteria > Bacteroidota > Bacteroidia > Chitinophagales > Chitinophagaceae > Nemorincola. The sequence goes on from CAISOH010000231.1 coordinate 2,651, forward strand.
TGTATGTAAGATTCGTTTATGGAATAAGTGCCATTTTCGTTAAAAGTCCATACTTCTGTAGTAATTTGGTAAGTTCCAACAGTGTATTGGGTAGATGGTGGATTGAAATTGGAATTGTACCGATAATCTGTTGCAGTAATTGTATTAGTAGTGCTATCGAATGTATAGGTCGTTGTATCAACAAGATTATTAGAAGAGTTGTTTATAACGACCCCTGAAATGTTCTTCAATGTCCATTTGCCGATAATTGATGGCGGTGTTGTTACCGAACGATGCGGTGGTATTGAAGTCTGTAGATTAGTTCTATTTTTTGTACAGGATGCTAATGCCAATAAATGCACCATTAAAAAAAGTATGATTATATTTTTCATAAAATTTTATTTGACATAAAGTTAATCATTAAAAGAAAGAATGGGGCTGCTAATTGCAGACTTTTTTATTACCTTTGAAATTATGTCATTTATATGGAAAACAATAAAAAGGATATTCCAGATAACGGAGATGATTCAAACTGGATAGGTTTTATCTATTTCAATCGCAATGATAAGCGGCTATTTCCTCCTAATCGAATGGGTGAGGGTTGGACTATAAATTTCGCCAATCCTTATTCGGTAGTTTGTCTGATAGCTATACTTTTAATTATAAATGTAGTAGATACTTATATTGCCAGACATAAATAACTTCCTGTTAACATTCAAACTGAGACACTACCGAAAATTGCCAATCTGTTTACTCTCACCGGCAAATTGTACTTTTGCGGCCTCAAACGATAACTAATGAAAGATTTTAAAAACGCCATTATAGAATGCGTCCCTAATTTCAGTGAAGGACGGAATATGCAGTTCATAAAGGAGATCACCAATGAAATAGAAAAAATTGAGGGCGTGCGTTTACTTGATGTTGATCCCGGAAAGGCTACCAACCGCACAGTAGTAACATTTGTGGGTAATCCGTATGTGGTGGTGGAAGCCGCATTCCAGGCTATAAAAAAAGCAGGTGAACTGATAGATATGCGCCATCATACAGGCGAGCATCCGCGCATGGGGGCTACAGATGTATGTCCGCTGATACCCGTATCCGGTATTACAATGGAAGAAACAGTGGGGTTTGCAAAACTATTGGGTAAAAGAGTAGGGGAGGAGTTAAATATCCCGGTGTATTTATACGAGTACGCAGCCTCTGCTGATCACCGGAAAAACCTTGCTGATATCAGGAGCGGGGAATATGAAGGATTTACTGCGAAGATAGTGAAGCCGGAATGGAAGCCGGACTATGGCAATGCTGTGTTTAATGAACATAGCGGAGCAACCGTTATCGGTGTGAGAGATTTTCTCATTGCGTATAATGTAAATCTCAACACAACATCCACACGCAGGGCTAATGCAGTAGCTTTTGATATACGCGAAAAAGGCAGGCAGAAAAAAGAGGAAAAAGGAAAAGTAGTAAAAGATGCAAGCGGCGAACCTGTGTGGGAGCCAGGCCTGCTGAAAAACGTAAAGGCCATTGGCTGGTTCATAGAAGAATATGGTGTTGCTCAGATTTCGATCAACCTCACCAATATGAATACCACACCTTTGCATGTGCTGTTTGATACGGCATGTGAAAGGGCAACGGCAAGAGGTATGCGGGTAACCGGAAGTGAATTGGTAGGCATGGTGCCATTGCAGGCAATGCTGGAAGCGGGTAAATATTTTTTACGTAAGCAGCAGCGCAGCATAGGCGTAAGCGAGGCAGAACTGGTGAGGATTGCAGTAAAATCGCTGGGACTGGATGAACTGGCGCCCTTCGACCCGAAGAAAAAAATAATTGAATACAGCTTGCAGGATACAATGGTTAAAAAGCTGGTGGAATTATCACTTACAAAATTTGCCGATGAGACATCAGGGGAAACGCCTGCTCCGGGAGGAGGTTCCATTGCAGCTTATTGCGGTGTTCTGGGTGCGGCCTTAGGAACTATGGTTGCTAATCTTTCTGCACATAAAAAAGGCTGGGATAGCCGGTGGGAAGAATTTTCCAACCATGCAGAAAAAGGGCAGGCGCTCATGAAAGAATTACTCTTTTTAGTTGATGAAGACACGAGGGCTTATAACGTTATCATGGCCGCGTATGGCTTGCCTAAAAGCAATGATACGGAAGTTGTAGCACGTAAGGCAGCGATTGAAGCCGCTACGGTATATGCTATTAAAGTTCCTTTCCGGACTATGGAGCTTGCCTTTCAATCCTTTGATCTGGCGAAGGAAATGGCCCTTAACGGGAATCCTAATTGTGCAAGTGATGCCGGTGTAGGTGGCTTGTGCGCCCGCGCTGCGGTGAAGGGCACTTACCTGAACGTAATAACAAATGCTAAAGGGCTGAAAGATAATGTGGAGGTAAAAGGGATAGTAGAAAAATCAGAGGTTATGAATGCCGCCTGTGACGTTTTGGAGCGGGAAATATGGGAAATAGCCTTAGGGAAGATGAAGTAGTTTACAGTTAGCAGTTTACAGTTAGCAGTTTACAGTTAGCAGTTTACAGTTAGCAGTTTACAGTTGGCAGTTTACAGTTGGCAGTTTACAGTTGGCAGTTGGCAGTTTACAGTTGGCAGTTGGCAGTTTACAGTTAGCAGTTGGCAGTTTACAGTTAGCAGTTTACAGTTAGCAGTTTACAGTTGGCAGTATACCAATACCCATGTTAAATTAGTCCAAAAAAATGCGGGTAATAGATAACATCTCCCTTTAGGGACTGGGTTTTTAGGCAAGTGAGGATAGACTAAATTAGAATGAGTATTGGTATTATATTCAAATGCAGGCAAACTGCCTACTGTAAACTGCCAACTGAAAAAAAAGCCCGTGTATTGGATTACACGGGCTTCTTCTTTATTTATGATTGATTCTTACCAACGCCTGTTATAACCATACCTGTAGTATTCATCGTTATGGCCGTCCCATCCATATTTATGTTCGTATTCTTTCATACCGCTTTTCCATGCTTTCTTATCGGCCTTATATAATTTTCTTTCAGCGGATTCAGGCCGGTCTTCATAAAAACGCTCCCTTGCCTTGAATTCTTTTTTCTCCCTTTTCAGGTCTTTTCTCCATGCTTCAAAACAGTGGTAATCACGGTCAGAGTTGCCGGATTCTTTTTCAGAAGCTACCTTTTTCTTATCATCAGATTTCTTTTCGTCATCGTTGTAACGGTCGTTATAGTAATGCCTGGCGTAATAACGATCATCATCGTAGTACCGCCAGCGTTGTGCTGAGGCGCTCGTTGCTCCCAGTATCATGCCTGATAAGACTCCAATTAGGATGTAGTTTTTCATCATTGTTTTTTTTCCCAAAGTAGAAACTATTTTTTATATTTCATAACAATTAGCTGCAATAAAAAATAATTTTATTTAGCTGTCCGGTTTTTTATAAAGATGTTATGGCAATTTAGAAACGGATTTCCGGCCTCATTTTTTAGTCAATATTTGATTTTTGCTTATGCATTTTTACCGGGTTTCTGCAAATGGCGAAACTTTAAATTTTATTGATTTGCTATATTTTTTCATAAATTATTAACTCGTAGTTTATGTGAAAAAAAAAATTGAAAATAAAAAAAATAATTGGTAAATTTGGGTTTATATAAAAGGGCTTTCAACACTATGTTTTTACCATAAATCAATGTTTATGAGAACCAATTTCAACAAATTATTGGTTGCAGCAATTATCTTACTGCTTTCCACCGGCGCACATGCGCAGATTATTACCACCATTTCAGGCAATGGTATTCCCGGCCACGATGCCTGGGGAGGCCCGGCAACAACAGCCCAATTGAGCGGGCCGGCAGGTATTTGTTTAGACCCAGCTAGCGGCGACTTGTATATTGCAGATTCCGTCAACAATATCATCCGCAAGGTAGAAGCGCTTACCGGCAATATTTTTACGGTTGCAGGCGGTGGCACTGCCGGGCTGGGGGATGGTGGCCCTGCTGTCGGCGCTATGCTCACCGGGCCCACAGGTGTTAGCTACGACGCTCCCTACCTCTACATCGCAGATCTTGGTGACTTACGCATCCGTAAGGTAAATATGGTAACCGGCATTATTACTTCGGTGGCGGGTACAGGCTTACCTGGTTTAAGTTCAGAAGGAGTACCTGCTGTAACAGCCTCTCTTTCCGGCCCTTACGGAGTAAAATTTTCCGGCGGGGAAATCTATATTTCTGACAGGGTCGATAATGTGATCCGCAAGATTGACCCCTTTGGCAAAATATGGACTGTGGCTGGCGCTTTTGCCGGTTATACAACTGATGGCGGCCCTGCAACTGCCGCAGAGTTTAATTTTCCCTCAGGAGTGGCTATAGATCCGGTTCTCGGGAACATATATATTGCCGATAAGGGCAATAATGTGATCCGTATGATTAATCCAACGGGTATTGTTTCCACGTTTGCCGGTAATCATTTTGCCGGTTATTCGGGCGATGGAACCCCGGCTACCAATTTTAAATTAAATAATCCTTCGGGTATTGCCTGGTACAGCGGGGCGCTATACATTGCAGATGCGGGCAATAACCGTATTCGTAAAGTAACATCAGGTGGTACAATTTCAACTTTTGCAGGTATTAGCGGAGCGGCTGGTAATAATGATGGCTCTGTTTTATCGCCATTAACTACTTTTAATAATCCAACTGGTATCTGTATTGAAGCCGGTGGTACCATGTATATTGCCGACCAGGCTAACCACCGCATTCGTAAAATAACCGGTGCAACTACCGTATCTACCCTTGCCGGTACTACTTCTGGATTTTCCGGAGATGGCGGCGCTGCTGCCGCTGCACAGTTGAATTATCCGATTGGCATTGCTTTAGATGCCGCGGCAGCAAATTTATATGTTGCAGACCGCGACAATTACCGCGTCCGCCAGATATCGGTGACCACAGGCGCTATCCTGGCTCATTCGCTGAATGCCGGCGGGTCAGGTTATACAGCTCCCGGTGAGACTTTTACTGTAAATACAGGTGGTATTCCGGCAACAGGTACTGTAACGAGCGGAACAGGCTCTATTTTGACAAATTCACTGGCGTCAGGTGGTACCGGAGGTTATTTTGGAGGTGAATCATTTACAGTCAACGGGGGTACGGCTACCGGAACAATAATAACAGTGGACGGGTTGGGCAGAGTCTTAACCTATACCTTGACATCATTTGGCACAACTTATACAGGGCCTTCGGTATCAAGTGTTACACCGGCAGGCCCCGGCACCGGTTTTCTGATAAATATCAGCACAGTCATAGGCAGCGTCACCGCTTACACACTGTCAACATTTGGTACCGGATATTCTGCGCCTTCCATAGCAAATACGGTGGCTTCCGGGAGCGGTTTCAAGATAAACATTACTTCCATTACTCCGCTTATTAACACAATTGCCGGTAATGGTACTACAACGGATGCCGGAGATGGTGGTGCGGCTACCAGTGCGGGCCTGCAGAAGCCGTTAGCCATTGTATTTGATGCTTCCGGTAATATGTATGTTTCCGGGGAGGGTAACCATATCCGTAAAATAGATGGTGCTGGTATCATAAATAATTATGCCGGAACTGGCACTCCGGGTTATAATGGTGAAGGAATTCCGGCTACCAACGCCTATATGAATGCTCCGGAAGGTATCGCATTTGACCTTGCAGGAAACCTGGTTTATGCCGACTCACGTCATAGCGGCGATTGTATTCGCAGAATAGTAAAAACAACAAATACGGTATATACCATAGGTGGAAATATCGTTCCCGGCTACGGTGGCCTTGCTACTTGGCTTGACCTGAAAATGCCTACTTGTATTACAGTAACCGCCGCTGGTGAAATGTATATTGCAGACAGGGGCAATAATGTTGTTCGCAGGGTGGATACAAAAGGAGTCATGAGCACCTTTGCCGGAACCGGGGCATTGGGATATACAGGTGACTTAGGTGCGCCGGAACTTGCAACGTTTAATCACCCGGTAAGTGTGGCTTATTATGATGCCGGCGGCATACTATATATTGGCGATGCAGATAATAATGTGGTTCGCAAGGTATCAGGTGGATTAATTACTACTGTTGCAGGTACCGGAGTCCCGGCTTATGGCGGGGATGGTGGATTTGCTGTAAACGCCAAACTCAATAAAATATCCGGCATTGAGGTGGACCAGTCTAACGGCGATCTGTATATTTCCGACCAGAATAATAATGCAGTACGTAAAGTATTCGCTACCGGTATTAACGCCGGTAAGATATTTACGGTAGCAGGTACACCTCCGACAGGTGGTTTCATAGCAAATGGCGGCCCCGCCACTTCAGCTGAGTTAACCAATCCTTATGCAGTTACTACGGATTGGTTCGGTAATATTTTTATTGCAGATCGCGATAATAATATAGTACGCAAGATCAACAGTTCAGGTATTATATCTACCTGTGCAGGCACCGGGTTGGCAGGTGTTTATGGCGATGGAGATGGCGGGCCTGCAACCAATGCAAAGTTATCAGGGCCTACGGGTGTTGCCGTTGATAACCTCGGCAATCTGTATATAGCCGACCAGGGCAATAACTGCATCCGCAGAGTAAACAGCGCAGGCATTATTACAACGATTGCTGGTTCGGGAATTGTGGGTTCAATAGGAATCCCCGGCCCCGCTATCAGTGCCCGGTTTTATTATCCCCAGAGTGTTGCGGCAGATCATTCCGGGAATTTGTACATAGCGGACGGGAATAATAACCGCGTTTGTAAGCTTACCGCAGGTACTATTACCGTTTTTGCAGGCACTGGCACAGCTGGTTATTTTGGAGATGGCGGAGCTGCCATAGGTGCACAGTTAAGCGATCCCAAGGGCGTAAGTACAGATATGGCGGGCAATGTATTTATAGCCGATTTTCTGAATAATTGTGTGCGTAAAGTTGATGCAGGCGGCACGATCACCACGATAGCTGGCAACGGCACTCTCTTGGGTAGTTTCAGCGGCGATAACGGCCCCGCTACAGCGGCCCGGTTAAATGAGCCTGCAAGCGTTGTATTTGATACCGCTAACAGCAACCTCTATATTGCTGATTTCTCCAATCAGCGCATCCGCAGGGTCAATGCCGGAGGTATTATCAATACGATAGCCGCCAACGGGATTGCGGGTTATAGCGGAGATGGCGGTAAAGCAATACTTGCCCAGATATACGATCCGATAGGCCTGGGAATAGACGTTTCCGGCAATGTGTATATTGCTGACCGGAACAATAATGCAGTACGTGAGGTGAAAAATATTTTGCTTGCTGCATTTACCGAAAGCAATACTACGGTATGCCAGGATAGTTGTGTGCAGTTTACCAATACCAGTTTAAGTATGACCGATAATGTCCTCTGGACAGTTACCCCCGCCGGGCCTTTCATTTCCAATCCGGCAATAGATACGCCAACCATGTGTTTCAGCTCGGCAGGTACCTATACGGTATCTCTTACCATTTCCTATAGGGGAAGTAATAATACTACAACTACAATTATTAATGTAACCCCGACGCCCAAACCGGTTATCACACAATCAGTATTAGTATTGTCGGTACCAGCGGCTTACGCAACATATCAATGGTATAATGGCGCTGTTAAAATTCCAGGGGCTGTTACTTCCACTTATACCTTTGGCGCTACGGGTACTTACAAGGTAATTGTTGATTCTGCAGGTTGCGAAGGATCAGCGACTATTACAATAACATCCATGCCAAATGTTGGCGTTTCGACAATAAGCCATATAGATAATAAGTATTGGTTAACACAGCAGCCACAGGACAACAGCATGGTAACGCTCTATGCCGCTCACCCGGTGGACGACGCGCTCTCAGTTACAGTCTATGACGCCACAGGCCGGGAAATACTTAACGATATGTGGAGCAAAGTCAATAATACTTTGCAAATAAAGGCAGCTTCCCTTGCTCCCGGAATGTACATTATAAAACTAACGAACAGCAATACTTCGGAAGCGCTGAAATGGTTGAAAAATTAATCCCATTATCATTCCATGGGAAAATAATAATCAGTAGTTTTTCATTACCGCCGGGTTGCTGCACAGCCCGGCGGTTTAATATAGCGATACTCCCGCCTTGATCATGGCCTGATTGCAATTGATTGATTAGTGATTAAGAGTTTGGCAGATTTGACAAACTCAGGAGTTGTCAAAATATGAGGAAAACCAAAACCAACATCATTCAAATAAAGAATGAAATAAGTTGATTGCTGTTATTTTTAAAGCCATTTCAGGGGATTCCTTCTGCGCAGCAGTATATATCGTTTCATATTCATCAGGAACGCCAGCACCATGTAAACAATGAGCGGGGAACCCATCGTAAGGAATGAGATGTAAATAAACCATAACCGGATACGGGATGTGGCAACGCCCATTTTTTCACCTATGGATGAGCACACGCCAAAAGCCTGCCATTCTATAAAATCCTTTATGTTATATAATTTGCGCATATCAGGAAACAAAGTTAACGAAGTCTGTGATTTATACCAAGTTAACAACAATAATTGTGCAAAACTTTATAAAAAAATAATTTTAGGGGGATTTTTTATTCTACTGATTTTTCTACTTCATCTTTTGGAAATGCTTCCAATAATCTGTCAACAAAAAATTTAAGGCCCGGGTTCAAATTGTATTTTTGCATCAGTTCCTTATGATTTTTCATCTCTTTGGAGAGATCTTCATAATGCTTGCCATCCTGGTAATTCTTTTGATGAATTGAATAACCGTTCTTTAGAGCAATTTGCTCAATTGCATTGGCGCATCCTACAATTTTAGAATAGTGTGCAGCTTGTTTGGCATGGAATGGTAGCAGCCAACATTCAATTTCATGAACACAAATGGCAAAAATAATCTTATCCTTATTGACTGTATAAAATTCATTGCCAATATTCTTTATAAGAACGAGAATAATTTGGCTGATAAAAGAATTTATTTCAGAGGCTTTATCTCCTATATGTTTTAATCCTTCATCCCATTCTTTACATTCATTAGTGTCAATTTGGATGATGGCATAGTCAATGTTCTCATCATCACAATCATCTCTGAAATCCTGCGAGGATATGTATTTCAATAAATTCCCCCAGCCAAAAGGTTCCTTATCTTTAGGGCGCAGGCGGGTTATTGGTAAGCTTTTATCTTTAAAGAAACCTATCAGCAGGTTCTTCAAAACGATATAATCAGTTCTTCCTTCGCTTGCTATTGCAAATCTCATTATTCAATTGTTTCAGGATTTCCGCCAATACGTCCCCTCACCCATGCTTCTGATAATTTTATATTTTTTACAGGGCTTATAGTGTCGGCAATAGTTTTCCCATCTGCGTTTCTTCGTACAACAAAAAGTTTTTGTTCCGGATCATTTAAATCCAGTCCGTCTAAAACAAACGGATTATGTGTTGTTAGAATGATTTGTTTGTCATGCTTTTTTGCAAGCTTAACCAAAATTTTTATCAGTTCTTCACATAAGAGCGGGTGCAGGGAAGCTTCGATATTATCTATTGCAAAAAATGTGGGCGTTTCTTTACTGATTATTAAAGAAATATAAAACAACAGGAATAAAAAGCCCTCATTCACATTTGTCTGGTTGAGTGTCACATCCGGTATATTCCTGTCCTTTACCACTAGACTTTTTCTGCCGCTTACCTTATCAAAGATCGCTTCAAAGTCATCAAACCATTCTATTATGTGCAGGTACTTTCTTATTTCATCAATGGTTTCAGGGCCATAATTTTCATTTTCATAAAATATTTGAAGTACACTAAATAATCCTTCTCCCTTTACGCCCAATGGCTTTATCTGGCTTTCTTCTTCAAATTTTCTAAGAGAACTGATTTCCGGACTGTAGATGATGAAGTTGTCTATGCGTGTGATATACCTATTTGTGCTTTTATAAATCCTTTTGGCTAAATTTGAAATGGCAGTATTGTCATGATTTTTAAAAGAATTATCATTTTTTAGTAAATGGGCTAAATTCTCTATTTCTTTGACGACCCATTTTGTTATAGGCTTATTTTCTTCTTCTATACTATAGGTAACATTGTCAATTTCATTTTTAAAATTAAGTTGTATAGGCTTAGAAAAATTAAAATTAGAAAATGCACTTTTCATCAAATGAGTACTGGTAGCCCTTATACCACGTGAAGCTAAAAATTCATTGTCCAACTTATCTGCAGAAGCAGCCCCACCAAAGGCAATAGCCTCCAGTATATTAGATTTACCGGAGCCATTAGCGCCAATCAATACATTGAACCGGCCTAATGGAAGCGTTAGGTCAGCGACTGATTTAAAGTTGTTTATTTTAATTTCTGTTATCACAATTGTCTTTTAATTTTCAAAAGTAAATATACTCAAAATAACATAACCCATCCTTTCCAGAACGGGTTATGCACTTTTAGGTTCTAACTTTTAACTTTTAACTTAAATTAAGCCATCACTTCCGCAGCAACATTCCTGCGTATCACATTCAATGCGCCACCGGCCCTGAACCACTCTATCTGTTGTTCGTTGTATGACTGGTTTACCATTATTTCTTCCTTGCTGCCGTCCTTATGATTCAGTACTACTGTCAACTGGTCGCCCGGAGTAAAATGGGTAAGGCCTAAGATGTCAATGCTGTCATCCTCCTGTATCTTATCATAGTCTTGCTTGTCGGCAAAGGTGATGGCCAGCATGCCTTGTTTTTTCAGATTGGTTTCATGAATACGGGCAAAGCTCTTCACCAATATAGCCTGTACGCCAAGGTGGCGGGGCTCCATAGCTGCATGTTCGCGGCTGCTGCCTTCGCCATAGTTCTCGTCGCCTACTACTATGCTGCCTATATGTTTGGCTTTGTATGCGCGCGCTACCTGCGGCACCTCGCCATATTCGCCGGTAAGCTGGTTCTTTACCTTATTTGTATCCATGTTGAAGGCATTTATGGCGCCTATCAGCATGTTGTTGGAGATATTATCCAGGTGGCCACGGTATTTCAGCCATGGGCCTGCCATAGAAATATGATCGGTAGTACATTTTCCAAAAGCTTTTATCAAAAGCTTCAGTCCTTTTATATCATTACCATCCCAAGCGGAGAAGGGTTGCAGCAGTTGCAGGCGGTCGCTGTTCGGGTCAACAGCTACCTGAACTTTAGAACCATCAATAGCCGGAGCATGATAACCGGCATCCTTCACATCAAAACCGAGCGGGGGCATTTCATATCCCTGTGGTTCATCAAGCATCACCTCTTCACCCTTATCATTTTTGATAGTATCCGTTAAGGGATTAAAAGATAGCTTGCCCGAAAGAGCGAAAGCAGTAACAATTTCTGGAGAAGCTACAAATGCATGTGTGGATGATAAACCATCATTACGCTTTGCGAAGTTTCTGTTGAAAGAGGTAACGATGGTGTTCTTTTTTGAAGGGTCGGCTACGTGGCGCGCCCATTGTCCGATACATGGCCCGCAAGCGTTGGCTAGAACCACACCGCCCATTTTGTTGAAAGTATCCAGCATGCCATCGCGGTCTATGGTATAGCGTACCATTTCAGAACCGGGAGTAATAGTAAATTCACTTTTGGCTTTAAGTCCTTTCGCCATTGCATTCTTAGCAATAAATGCCGAGCGCGAAATGTCTTCATAAGAAGAGTTGGTGCAGGAACCTATCAGGGCCACTTCTATTTCTTCAGGCCAGCCATGCTCTTTCAGTGCAGCAGCCATCCCGCTGATCGGCGTTGCAAGATCCGGGGTGAACGGGCCGTTTACATGAGGCTCCAGTGTATCAAGGTTCAATTCAATCAACTGGTCGTAGAATGCTTCCGGGTTATCATATACTTCCTGGTCAGCACGGAGGTCTTTGCTTACACCATTTGCAAGCTGCGCCACATGCTCCCGGTTTGTTCCGCGCAGGTAGTCACCCATCTTCTCATCGTAGGCAAACATTGAACAGGTAGCGCCTATCTCAGCGCCCATATTGCAGATAGTAGCCTTACCGGTACAGCTAAGGCTTTCGGCGCCTTCGCCAAAATATTCAACAATAGCGCCGGTGCCGCCCTTTACAGTGAGGATACCAGCTACTTTCAGTATGATATCTTTCGCAGACGTCCACCCGCTCATTTTCCCTGTCAGCTTCACGCCTATCAGTTTAGGCATTTTGAGTTCCCATGGGAGTCCTGCCATTACATCAACAGCATCAGCGCCGCCTACACCAATGGCTATCATACCAAGGCCACCTGCATTTGGCGTGTGGCTGTCGGTACCTATCATCATGCCGCCGGGAAATGCATAATTCTCGAGCACTACCTGATGGATGATACCTGCGCCTGCGCGCCAGAAACCAATACCGTATTTATTAGAAATAGAAGCGAGGAAATCATATACTTCTTTATTTACGTCAAGTGCGGTTGCAAGATCTTCCTGTGCGCCTGTTTTTGCCTGGATCAGGTGGTCGCAATGCACCGTGCTGGGCACCGCTACTTTATTACGTCCGCAGGTGCTGAATTGCAGCAGCGCCATCTGTGCCGTAGCATCCTGCATGGCTACACGGTCAGGCGAGAAATTTACATAATCGTGGCCACGGCCATAAGCTCTTGCAGGCGCTTCGTATGTATGCGAATACAGTGTCTTTTCGGCCAGAGTAAGCGGACGACCTAACAATTTACGTGCTGCTGCTACTTTACCGGGTAATTGTTCATAAACTTTTTGAATGAGATCAATATCAAATGCCATTGAGGAAGGAATTAAATTAATTAAGTGATTTAAATAAGGCTGCAAAATTATTCAAATACAGGCAAAAAGAAAAATTAATAGGCCAATATTAACACAAACCATTGCACAGCAAGCCTTTCAGAGGAATATTTTTTCTTAATACTATTTAAAAAACAAAGGCTACCTGAAAGCAGCCTTTGTTTTTTAATAGATGCAACTGTCAATTGTAAATTGCCAACTACCAACTGAAAACTATGGGAAAATCCCGAGTTCCTCATAAGAAACACCTACTTTATCAATAGCTACTGTGAATGCTGCAGTACGCATGTCCACCTTGCCGCCAAGGTGAAGGAATGCTTCGCGTATTTCATGGTAAGAACTGATCATAGTGTCTTCCAGGCCGGAGTAAACCAGGTCCACTTCATCAGGGCCATGCAATAATAAGGTGCGTTCTTTATCTGTGACTCTTTTACCTGTAAGTCCTTCTACCGAGTGAAGTATGGAGCCATACTGGTTTTCGCTAAAGCGCTTGTCCATACGGCCAAAACGTACATGGCTCAGGTTTTTCAGCCATTCAAAATAAGATACCGTTACACCGCCGGCATTCAGGTACATATCAGGTACTACGATTGTGCCTTTCTGCGCCAGTATTTCGTCAGCATCTGGTGTGAGCGGGCCGTTAGCGCCTTCGCCTATTATCTTCGCCTGTATGCGTGCTGCATTGCTCCCGTTGATCACGTTTTCCAATGCTGCCGGTATCAGTATGTCGCAAGGTTGCTCCATTGTTTCCGCACTGTTCTTAAAGAAGGTAGCCCCCGGATAGTTTATTAAAGAACCGGTAGCCTTGCGATGTTCAACAGCTTTATATACGTCAATGCCTTTTTCATCGTAAATGCCGCCTTCATATTCAGCAAGTCCCACAATGATAGCGCCATTATCAAAAAAGAATTTGGCTGCATGGTAACCTACGTTTCCTAATCCCTGTATGATCACTTTTTTGCCTTCTATACCTGTAGAAAGGCCTATCTTCTTCATGTCTTCTGCTATACTGCATACCTCGCGCACACCATAATATATACCCAGACCTGTTGCTTCAGTACGTCCGCGCACACCACCTTGCGTAACCGGTTTGCCGGTAACACATGCCATAGCGTCCACCTCTCCCGGTTTCAGGGAAGCGTAAGTATCAACAATCCAGCTCATTTCGCGTCCGCCTGTACCATAATCAGGTGCCGGTACATCAATACCGGGGCCTATGAAGTTTTTCTTCACCAGTTCAGAAGCATAACGGCGGGTTATTTTTTCCAGCTCGAATGCAGAGTATTTCTTAGGATTGATCTTGATGCCGCCCTTGGCGCCTCCAAAAGGTACATTTACGATAGCGCATTTGTAGGTCATCAGTGAGGCGAGCGCCATCACTTCGTCCTGGTTTACATCCATGCTGTACCGGATACCACCCTTACAGGGAAGTTTGTGATGCGAATGTTGCACACGATAGGCTTCGATTACTTCGATATTATCGCCTATGCGTACCGGGAAATTCATCCGGTAAATGGAATTGCAGGCTTTTATCTGATCTAAGATACCTGATTCGAAACGTGTGTATTTGGCAGCTTTATCAAAGTTGCGTTCCACACCCTTAAAGAAACTATATTCAGTTTCCGGTTTTGTCTTGGCAGTTGCTGTTTCCACCTTTGTTTTTTTTAATTTTGATGAGTAAATGAAGTTTATTTTTCTTTTTCAATTTTGCTGATTTTGCGGTCGAGGTACACCAGGTACGCAAAAATTCCCGCAAAGATAGTAGCTAATACCGCAACCACAACGTATATTTTGCCATTTGACCGCATGGCATCCGCCATTTCGGTCTCCGCGCTTACAAATGTTGTAGTTATAAGTATTAAAAATATTGTTATTAACCCCTTTTTTATCATTTTTCAGCTGTTTTTTCAAGGTCAAATTGCAAAGTATTTTCCCTTTTATATATCACCAGTCCAAGCCTTACTTTCAAATTGGCTATCCATAGCCCAATAAGTATCCAGCCCGCCACAGCCGGGTAAAACACCATCCGCATATTACTGTCCAGGTCATATTGTTTAAATGCCGGGTTACCGCCATTTCCGGGGTGCAGGGAATCAACCATGCGGGGCAGTATAAATATGAGTGGTATCAGCATGGCGAATGCGAATACATTATAAACGGCGCTTATCTTCGCTTTCTTCTCATCATCCTTCAGTCCGCTGCGCAGAATGATGTATGCAAAATAAATAAGCATGCTCATTGCGGTACCTAATTGTTTGGGATCATTGCTCCATGCGCTGCCCCAGGTATATTGCGCCCACTCCATGCCGGTAAGCATACCTAGTATACTAAAAAATATACCTGCATTGGTTAGTTGCACGGCATATATATCGTCCTGTAAGTCTCCTGTACGAAGATATTTAATAGAATAGTAAAAAGCCATTGCAAACAATACCAGCATGGTAAACCACATAGGTACATGAAAATAAAGGTTGCGTATGGTCTCGTTCAGTATATCCAGCCGCGGCACCGGCATTAGAAAACCTCCAACAACGGTAAACCCCAACAGGATAAAACAAAGTATTTTCCACCACCAGCTATGCATCAGGGGATATGATAATTTTTCGCAAAAGTAGGTATTTAAAGGACAAAGAAGAAATGATGTTAATCATGTAGAAAACAGCAATAATTGGATATTTTTATATTCAAAATAATAATGTATATATGGGGTGTGACTTTTAGTTTTTAGAATTTAAACACTTTTGTATTTTTAATAAAAAGTATTGAATGCGTAAAGCCGGATTATTTTTCATCCTGTTTATATTGTCATCAACCGTTTTGTTTTCCCAGGAAAAAAAACAGGAAGCTCCCATAGTCAGGCTCGGAAATCTGGATACGTCAAATATTACCTGTGAAACCCTGCTAAAGAATGCAAAATTAATTCCCTTAGATGGCAGATGGGCAGTAACCAGGTTTATGATAGCATTTACATTACCTGATGGCAAAACATACGGCCCCTTTCCTGCCGAGGGTTCTGTATTGCCTGAAGCGGCAATTAAGGTCATCAAGCGATTGAAAAAAAAGAAAGCGGAAATATTTATTCACCAGATCAATGTGGTGCGTGATGGCAAGGAAAAGTTTACTTTACCGATTATTTTGAGGTATAATAATTAGCTGTCATTTCCACAGAATATTCAGGTAGCAATGAGTTTTATTGCATCATTATAAATTAGTATCTTTGAGTAAAGAATAAACTATGGAAGTTAACTCCTGGAAAAGTCGTATAACTGCAAATTCTGAACAATGTGGTGGACGCCCTTGTATCAGGGGTATGAGGATTCGTGTGATAGATATTTTGGATCTGCTTGCTTCCGGCCTCACCCAGGATCAGATACTGGAAGAGATGCCGGATCTTGAAAAAGAAGATATTGAAGCTGCATTAAGATATGTAAGCACCAAATTGGTTATTGCTGCCTGATATTTTTTGTTGTTTTGATGAATTAATCATTACCCTCAGTATCGCTGAATTAACAATACAGGTTGGAAGCAAGCTTATATATTTTATATGAAAATTAGTTGAATTCGTTGCCAAAATATTTAATTTACCGCTTGATAATTAGTATAGTTCAGTGATGAGCAAAATAAAAGGTTTATATTATTTCGTTAGTTTGACTATGGTCTTATTAATTGAAGTAGCTACTCATCTCCTTTTTCCGAAGTTACAAGCTATTAGATGGGCACATAGCGATGAATTTCGATATGTTTGGTGGATATATTTGTGTGTATTGCTTATTGCGTTAATTTTATTAATCATAAATCTTGTAACAGAAAAAGTGCGAGGTGGTAATTTGCCATTAACGTTGATAATTTTAGCCTTGTTGCATACTAATTATGTTGTATGGACAATTGAATGTTCTTGTTATGGGGGGTAATCCATATATTGCTAATGAATGAAAAATAAAAATTACTTGTCACGGTAAGTGAAGATTATCATACAAATTTAAACATAAGTGATAACAATTAACCAATGGACAAACGCACATTTCTTAAAAACAGTACACTGCTTGGATTAGGCAGCATGATGAGCCTTTCGGCAATTGGTAAAATGGTAGATGCAGTTGCGCATCTTCCGGTTGCTGAAGTAGCGAAAGATGAAGACTTCTGGGCTTCATTGCGTAGCGGCTATTCTTTGAAGTCTGACTATATAAACCTTGAAAACGGTTATTACTGCATTCTTCCCAAAGAAGTCCTTGACCGGTACATACTGCACATTCGTGAAGTGAATATGCAGGGAGCATACTATATGCGTACTGTTCAGTTGGAGAATAAAATGGCTGCGGTTAAAAAACTGGCCGACCTCACTGGTTGCTCACCCGATGAATTAATTATTACCCGGAATACCACTGAGTCATTGGATATGGTTATTGCCGGCCTTGACTGGAAAGCGGGCGATGAAGCGATAATGGCCGAACATGATTACGGCGCAATGCTCGAAATGTTCAAACAGGTTTCTAAAAGGCATGGGGTTGTAAATAAAATTCTTTCCGTGCCCATAAACCCAAAATCAGATGACGAAATAGTGGAACTCTATGAAAAGGCCATCACAAAAAAGACAAAACTGCTGATGGTGTGCCACATGATAAATATAACGGGGCAGATATTGCCCGTGCGTAAGATCTGCGATATGGCGCACAAGAAGAATGTGCAGGTGATGGTGGACGGCGCTCATGCCCTGGCACATATTAAATTCAGTATCCCTGATCTGAATTGTGATTATTACGGAAGCAGTTTACATAAATGGCTGAGTGTGCCGCTGGGGGCCGGAATGCTGTATGTGAAAAAAGAAAACATCAGTAAGATATGGCCGCTGTTAGCAGAGGCTGACAGAAAACCGGATGATATTTCCAGGTTGAACCATATGGGAACTACACCTGTAGCTACCGACCTGACCATCCCGGATGCAATTGATTTTTATAACAAAATGGGCGCAGAACGGAAAGAAGCACGGTTGCGTTATTTACAAAATTACTGGACTACCAAAGTTCGTGGCTATAAAAGCGCAGTATTGTTTACGCCAGAAGATCCTGCACGATCATGTGGCATTGCCAACGTTGGTTTGAAATATATCAAGCCTTCTATTTTTGCGGAAATATTATTGAAAAAGTACAAGATTTATACCGTGGCGATTGATATTGCGGGGGTACAGGGTTGCCGCATTACCCCAAATGTATTTACAACAACCGATGAACTGGATGAACTGGTGAATGCGATAAAGATGGAAGCATAAAATAAGGATTGATCATTGTTTAAACTTTTATGAGCTTAATAAAAACTGCTTTATGAGAAAGATGGTTTTATTGTTCGTGTTATTAATTTCGCTGACTTCATTTAGTTCATTTGCACAGTATATAGGCGATAAAAATTGGCCGGATATCCGATTTGGTAAAATTAAAAATGAAGTTATTACAACCGGAGATATTTTGTCCAATCCACGGTTGACAGATATGAAAGGTGTATGGACTGTAAAGAGTTTCACAATTACCTTTCTGCCCAAAGGGCATGATATGTACGGTCCTTATTCAACAAAAGGCTCCGCATTAACAGCCGATGAAATAGCGATAATAAAAAAACTGAAAGGCACAACCGGCAAAATAATCATTGATGATATAAAGGCAAGCGGCGAAGACGGCGCCATAAGATCATTAGTCACTATTGTTTTGAATTATGATTATTAGATTATTAATACCAATTGAACTGCCAGAATCGAAATCAGATAATAGTGCCTATAGAAATCTTAATGCCTTGAACTATTTCAACAAAAATCCTTTGCGGGATTTATTAATGCAGTATTTTTAGGTGAATCAAGTAATACCATTTAAACGTTAAAAATCTGTACTACTATATGCCTTTGCGAACTTAAAAACGTTAATTGGAAACAGCGCCTTTGCGTCTTTGCGAGAAATTATTTCGTGCGATAATTTGATATCCAATGGGTATAATCCTATAATAGCGAAGGCGTCCATTTGAGACGCCTTCGCTATTATATTCATTCAAACGCTTTATTTATCTATTACTACACGGAATACCACAGGGTCTTCACCTGAAGTTATTTTCACGAGATAGATACCGCCTGGAGTTGATGGTTCCAGTTTTATATGTTCATTGAAATCGCCATTACGGGCCAAGGCCATTTTCTTATAAATGGTTTGTCCGAGCATGTTCGTTACAATGATGCTTACCTGCTCACCAGCCTTGCTTTTCAAAGTACCGCTGATGGTAAATTCTCCCTTGTTAGGGTTTGGCACTAATGTCAGATTGCTGGTACTTACCAGATTGCTGATACCGGTAGTTACCTGTATTTTAATGGTGTTACTGAAATTAGTATTGGGTAAAGCGCATACATCACTGCTGGTAACCTGGCATTTAATTTTATCGCCGTCAGTGAGTGTATTTGTAATATAGGTGGCATCCGTAGCGCCTGTTACCGGAGAACCGTTAAGATACCATTGGTAAGATGGTGAAGAACCGGCAAAAGGCGCAAAAACAACAAATGTATCTAATTGCCCTGGTACAATACTGGAATGCATAACCTTTATAGTATCCCAATTAACCGTTGGCGCCTCCACATGTATTATTATCGGGCTGCTTACTGCTGTAAGAGCGGCCAGACATACATAATCACTGGTCATGGTACAGCCGATAGTATCGCCGTTATTGGGCGTACCCGGAGGCGTGTAAGATGCCCCGGTACCAACATTAATGCTGTTTTTTGTCCATTGATAAGCGGGCGATGCCCCTCCAAAAACCGGTACTGCATTGAAAGTAATATGACCGCCTGTGCAAATAACATCTCCGGGGATAGCCGTAATGCTAACCAGGGGTGTGGCTAATGGGGTTGCTGTTACCACAGCGCTTCCGGTCATGTTGTTGCTGCACCCGGTAGTTGCATCAACGGCAACAATGGTATAAGTACCGCCTGTAGTTATTAAACCATAATCAAGTGCGGATGATGTACCTGCCATAGAAGTAACTAATGTTGGTCCATTAAATAACCGGTAATTGATGCCGGCAACAGACCCAGTCAATCCAACATGTACTCCTGTGCCTCCGGCACAAAAGCTGCCACCGCCTGTCATTGTAAATACTGCAGGTAAAGGATCCACCGTCATTAAAGAGTTCACGGAACAACCTGATAAAGTATAAAAAATAGTTGCCACACCCAGAGCGCTGCCGGTGACAATACCTGAGGACACACCCACGGTGGCGATTGTGGTGTTACTGCTGCTCCATACGCCGCCACCGGAAGGGTCACTTAAAGTTATTGTTGACCCAAGGCAAACATTGCCTGCGCCAGCTATTGCTGCGGGTGATAATTTTATGGAAACTACCGTAGTCGTAGAACAACCCAAACCTATTGCATAAGTAATAGTCGCTGTACCCGCAGATACGCCTGTAACGATCCCTGAGCTGGCGTCAATCGTAGCTTTGGAAGTGTTGCTGCTGCTCCAGACCCCGCCTAATGAAGCATCACTTAATGTTGATGTCGCACCTGTACAAACGGTGGTAGTTCCGGTTATAGGTGTGGCGGTAAGATTAACGGTTACAGATATAGTTGAATTGCAACTTAGGCCAATTGTATAGGTTATTGTTGCGGTGCCGATGGCCGCACCGGAAACAATACCGGTACCTGAACCAACAGTAGCCACTGAAGTATTGCTGCTGCTCCAGGTGCCGCCACCCGATGGATCGCTTAAATTTGTTGTTAACCCTACACATACTGAGGGAGTACCTGTAATTGGAGGTGCGGAAAGATTAACAGTAACCGTAGCAGATGCAAAACAACCATCACCAATTGTATAAGCTATTGTAGTTATGCCCCCGCTCAAACCGGAAACAAGGCCAGTGCCCGAACCTACCGTAGCCACAGTTGAATTACTGCTTGTCCATGTACCTCCCGCTGTTATATCACTTAAGGCAGTTGTTAAGCCAAGGCAAACATCTGTAGTACCAGTGATTGAAGCCGGTGACAGGTTTACCGTAACATTCATAGTTACACTGCAACTTGCTCCAAGCGTATAGCTGATAGTTGCAGTGCCTGCTGCTACGCCCGCAACAACGCCTCCGGCAACAGTAGCCGTTGAAGTATTGCTGCTGCTCCAGATGCCGCCGGACACAGCATTGCTCAAAGTAGTGGATGATCCTTCGCAAACAGTTGCCGTACCTGTGATAGCTGTGGGCATTGGATTGATGGTTTCAATAATGGTTGCTGCACAACCTGCAACGAGAGTATATGAAATGGTAGTTGTACCTGCGGCTACGCCTGTTACAACTCCGGCCGCGACAGTTGCCGCTGATGTATTACTGCTGCTCCAGGCACCGCCTGCAGTTGCGTCTGTTAATGCTATTGCTGCTCCCGCACAAACACTGGCAGCGCCTGTAATGATTGCCGGGCTTGGATTGACAGTTACAATAGTGGTCACGTTGCAACCGGCGCTAAGCGTGTAGGTGATTGCAGCTGTGCCTGCAGATATGCCGCTAACGATGCCTGTACCTAAACCAACAGTCGCAATAGTGGTATTGCTGCTGGTCCATGTGCCGCCTCCACCATCACTTAAAGCAGTTGTTTTTCCTTCGCATACAGTCGCAGTTCCGGTAATCGGGCCAGGTAAATTACTCACGGTTACAGTAGTCGTTTTTATACAACCCGTCGCGCTAAGCGTATAGGTAATAACAGAAGTGCCCGGATTGACGCCGGTCACAAGGCCGGAACCGGTGCCAATTGTGGCAATCAAAGTATTGCTGCTGGTCCACACTCCGCTTGCGGTTGCATCGCTTAAAGCAGTTGTTAAGCTGGTACAAACACCGGTAGCTCCGGTAATAGCAAGAGGTAAAGGATTTACTGTAACTGTTGTAATTGCTGTGCAGCCACCATTAACGGTATAGGTGATACTTGCGGTTCCTGCCAACATACCTGTTACATTTCCTGCAGATGATCCAACAGTGGCAATCAAGGTATTGCTGCTTGTCCAGTTGCCGCCAAGGGAATCATCACTGAGTGTTGTTGTTGCCCCGATACAAACATTTGTAGTTCCGGTGATAACATCAGGAGGAGAACATAATTTTACGTGTGCCCACCAGGTATCCCAGGTATTTGCCGGGCTGGCACTGGCTTCCTGGATAGTCCAGAAATCAGTTAAGTTAAGAGGATCAAGAGCAGCGCCGGAATAATCACCCCACCTGTCCCTTGTTCCGGAAAATTTTTTAAAATAAGTATTCTGCCCATGTCTGTACACTTGAAATGGTCTCATAGAATCAACCGGATCTGTGTGCATACGTAAGGAATAAGCTGCGCTGGGATGTGTGGCAGCAGACATAGTAGAAAAACCTATTAAGGCATCATCCGAAGAATTTGGAGTTATAGTAGGGAAAGCGAAAAAATTGGCATTGGTAGGATCATCAATGGTTCCGATTTGAATCGGAGTAGCTAGCGTATCAATCTGCCACCATTGAATTGATGCACGTGTAGGATTGACAGTTGTGCTATATGGCAGGAAAACTGTGTGTGAAAACCATAATTTATTATTAATGAAAACTACCTGATCAACGCGGTCATCATTGGTCTGTATCAGGTTTGCTATACCTGTCTGAGGCGCAAAATCAGCTCCTGGAGTTGGACCGGTCACAGCAAATGATTGCTGTAGCCAGTTAAATCCTGTTGATTTAGGGAATCCAACTGAAGTCATGGTTTCAGAGCCAACAGCGCCTGAGATTTTCCAAAGCTCCATAAGCCCTCCGCCGGCATTTGTCCCATCCCAGCTTTCTACCATAAACATGTTCTGCAAAGTCGGATCATAAGTTAAAGCAGGGCAAACGGTAAATGAAGTGGTTTTGATAAAACTTGTATATGGTGCGCCGGCTCCGGAAAGCAGATTTGCTTTATTAAAAACGTAAATTTTTGCACCGTTAAACGTACCTCCGGTAATTGCGAAAAGATTGCCGGTAATTGTTATCCATTTCCCGTTAAAACCAACATCCGGGAAATCCAGCCAGTTAACACCTGTGCCGTCGGCAAGCACCTTATAAGTCCACCATGCCCCGGTGGGGTTACTGGTCTTTGAAATGGCAATCAATATGGAAGAAGTAGTCAGATTTGCATCTGAAACCGATACAACAATCCACCGATTGGTGTAGGGATCATAATGGACCCGGGGGTCAAATGTACCTCCGCTGACTACTGAAGTCCAAAACGCATTAAGTGTTACAGCCGAAACTGCACCACCTGCCCTGGTTTGGATTTTTACCTGGGAATTTGTTGTAGTAAGGCAATAATTGGAATCCACTGCACATGGGTATCAGGAGGAATGTTTGTACCCGGATCAAGCACTGCATCAAAAGTATCTGTTGGTGAAGGTGAAACAGGAAGCAAGGATAAATGCATACCCGGAGGTGGGGGACGCCTTGAAAATACTTTAGTAGGATCAACAGGCAATGTACGCAGAGGATGTTCATCACCATCTTCATCATTTTCAACCGCGTGCATAACAGGCGGTTCCGGGTGCTTGAGCAGATAATTTGCTACATCAGTGAAATTCATTTCACCCTTAAGCACCTCCCTGCCGGTATCAACAGTTTGGGCGGTTACAATTTGGGTTGAAAGGAATGAAAATGCAAATGCAATTAAATAGAATATCGTCTTTCTCATCATCTGTAATAATTTGTTTCCAAAATTAAATTTTATTTTAACCAACTCAAAAAAATATTAGAACAATACGAAGACTACGGCGATGTGTCAAACCTTCAAGGTGTGGCATATCTATATACTCAAGTAACATACCCCCAACGCATTAACGCATTGCCACGTTAATAAAAGAATTTATAGCGTATCCATTTCTCTCACAGCACAGCCATATGGCTGTACTTTTATTTATCAATTACAACTTGAAAAACCACATGGTCTTCTCCTGATGTGATGCTTACTAAGTAAATACCGCTGGCAATTGAACCCGCCAGTGTTATCCGCTCATTAAGATTGCCATTATGTGCTTCAGCCGTTTCCTTATAAATAGCCTGACCGAGCATATCTGTAATTATTATGCTCACCCGGTTATCAGCAGGATTTCTTAAAATGCCATTAATAGTAAATACACCCTTATTGGGGTTAGGCACAAGCGTAAAGTTATTTATAGTATTTATCGCATCTTTAATGCCGGTTCCAACCAATACTTTGATGCCATTACTAATCCCGGTGTTCGGAAACGCACATGGATCACTGCTGGTAACTGCGCAGGTGACTAACTGTCCGTCAACAAGAGTACTTGTTACAAATATTGAACCTGTTTCACCCGGTACAGCCACTCCGTTGATATACCATTGATAGGTTGGAGATGCCCCGCCATGAGGCGCTACCGCAACAAATGTGTCAATCTGGCCGGATACAATTACAGACTTGGTTACGTATATCGAATCTTTATTTACAGTTGGCGCCTCCACAATTATTGTAAACGGAGCGCTGGCTGCTGTTGGGGAAGTAAGACAGGTATAGTCACTGGTCATCGTACACGTTATTACATCACCATTATTAGGTATGCACGTATAGGATGCAGGCCCTGTTAAAACAATGGATCCATTCTTAGTCCATTGATAGGAAGGAGCTGTACCCCCAAAAACAGGTACTGCGGAGAATGTAGTTTTTGTGCCGGTACATACGATACTGCCGGGACTTGCCGCAATACTGACAGATGGCGTCTGATAGGTTCCCACAGACATTACAACGCTGGAGATTGCGGTATCCGGAGTCGCACATAAATCACTGCTAGTAAGCCTGCATTTTACAACATCACCGTTTACAGGCACGTAACTGTATGGTGTTCCCGATGTTTTCGAAATTCCGTTTACATACCAATCATAAACCGGGGATGATCCCCCATTAACAGCAGTTGCATTATAGGTTACAGTTGCTCCGGCCACACAAACCACAGTCCCTGGACTTGCAGAAATACTAACCGATGGAACTACAATTAGTCCGCTTACAACAATAGTAACGGGCGCAGAAGTGGCAGTACAATTATTGCTGTTAGTAATAACTACCGTATAATTTCCGGCAAGGGAGGCAGTATAGCTTGATGTGGTAGCCCCTGTTAAATCTGCGCCACCCAGTTTCCATTGATAGCTAAGGCCGGAACCTGTAGTTGCATTCAATACAACAGTACCTCCTCCCGCACATAATGTCGTGGAGCCAAGTGGCGTAATTACAGCCGCAGGCAATGCATTTACTGTAACGGTAGCTATTGCACTGGATACGCAACCGAATGCATTCGTCACACTATAACTTATCGGAACAGTACCTGCGACCAGCGCAGTTACTAACCCTGAAGAATTTACGGTAGCCATTGCCGTATTTCCACTACTCCAAAACCCTGCAGGCGTAATATCTGACAGCGAAGTGGTTTTGCCAGCACATACACTCATAGTGCCGGAGATTGCAGCTACCGCAACAGGAGCGCTAACCGTTAACGTGGTGGTAGCGGTAGCCGTACCGCAGGAATTGGTAACTGCATAAGAAATGGTAACCACACCTGCCGTAATCCCTGTTACAATACCGGAAGAAGTACCCACTGTAGCTAAAGATGTGTTGCCACTGCTCCATATCCCGCCAGTAATGGCGTCGCTGAGAGTAGCCGTTTGCCCTGTACATACGCCCGGTGCTCCGGTTACAGACCCGGCAGAAACCCCGGTAAGTGTAATAGTTACCGGCGGAGAAGTAGCATTACATGCGCCGGAATATTCTTTCACGGTATAATTACCGGCAAGAGAGGCGGTATAGCTGCTGTTTGTTTCACCCATAATATCGCCGCCGGCAAGTTGCCACTGGTAAGTAAGTCCTGCGCCGGTATTGGCGTTTAGCACTACACTTCCACCGGAGCAAAATGTTGTAGGGCCTGCAGGAGTGATCACAGGAACAGGCGTATTGCAAATTGGCCCATCTACAAGGAAGAACCTGGAGAACCCGGTAAACGTACCTTTAAAGCCCACATAATTTGTACCGGTAATTAATACAGGTGTTAATTCTACAGAGTTGAAAGTAGTAACTGTTGCGTCTGTAAGCGCATCGGTCTTGACAAGGAAAAGCGATGAGGGCGCAACACCATTTAGTTCTGTATTTGTGAAATAAATAATAGCGTCATAAGTGGTGATGCCTCCGTTAATCGTTGGCGTAATTGAAAACTCTTTCAGCGACCTGTTGATGGGTGAAAACGAAGCCGGGGTAAAGCCTACACCTTGTTTAGTAACTGTTGCGGTAACACATCCCAGGTCATTATTTATATTTTTAAGGCCTGACATAATATAGTTATCGGCCGTATTATAGAAATACACTTCCTGCCCGGCTTTTACATCCCAGGTATGGGTGCTTCCCATTACCGTTTCCACCACAGATGGTGGTACAAGTTGTTTAAAGCGCATTACCGGCCTTGCCGTACCATTGCCGGCGCCGGTTCCGTAAGGCAGCGTGCATCCTGTGCCCGAACCGGTTGATGTGCCTTCATGGTTGCAGGCGATTGTCGGATTATTATCAATGCCGTCCATCTTGTCGTTTCCGGCGGCTGTGGCATTCATTCCATAACATATTTCGACGACTATATTGCTGGTCCCATCCCATGTGAAAAAAGAAGAATTGAAGTCTAAAGAATCAATTCCCAGGTTGGTAGTATGGTTACCGGTATATACTTGTGTAAGCCCCGTAGCAAATATGGAACTCATATCAGCGAAAGTAGTGTTGGCCATACTAACGGTATAACCAACATACGGTGAAGTGGAAGCTTTGGTGGTTACGTTAAATGCAATCTGCGTCATAGGGACGCCCGGCTTCACGCCTGCTGTAACCAATTCACTGGCATACAACAGAAACTGGGAATGCCCCCTGCTGTTGGCCCCGGTAAAAGCCGATGTCAGATTCGAAGTAACGGATGTTCCCCAATCTAATGTATGGTATTCGGAATGCCCGGGATCTGGAATGCTATCGTCATTGTTAATAGTTACAAACAGGGAGTCATTGGTTACAGAAACAGTGGCATCGCTGCCCATTTTCGCTATCGTAAATCCAAGAACCAGGTTTTTATCGTCGTGCACAGCGCCATTATCAAAAACAGTCAGGGTAGAATATTGAGTTGAGGTACTCCCTACCGGAAAAGTAAGGCTTGTAGATCCTAATACATAATCAGTTCCTGCAATGGCTGTACCATGCGCGGCAAAAACAGTTACTACCGGGTTGCCGCCGGAGAAAGCCGGTCCATATGGTTTTAACCCTATGTTGTAAACTTTACTTGCAGGGCAGGAAAGCGTAGCTGCATTTTCAGAAACCTTCATTGTAAAAGCAGTAAATCCTATATTGGGGAAACAGGGGACAAACGCAGCGCCAACCCCTACTGCATACCAGGCATTAGTAACAGTAATAACCTCCGGAGAGCATGGGCCATAAATTGTAAGCGCTACATTGATAGATGTAGTGCGGCAGAGTGCATAATCAGCAGTACTGGATAAAACTAATTCTGTCTGGTAAAGGATATTCTGAGATTCTGTGAAGCCTAGGCCGGTCACAACATAAGAGTTGCCCAGATCATTAGTACCTGAACCACCTGCTGTAATTAAGAAATACCATTTGTTGAGCAATCCGCTATTGGTATGAACTCCGCATTCATCATTACCACCTGAAGGCACACAGGCAATCTGGCTAACCCAGTAAGTCCCGGTATAAGTATCGGGATCACTTTTTAGCTTTGGAAAGTCCATCCGGCGCAGTGGATTTCCACAGCCTATTTCTTCACCCATTTGCCAGGTGCTTTTCGGTACCGCATCTACTTCATGTGGGTTAGCCCAATTCTCGATAGTAGCCCCCCAGCAATCGCTGAATCCTTCATTCATTGCGCCGGATTCACCTGCATAAACAAGATTGGCAGTTCCCTGGCACACGCCATGTCCTATCTCATGGGCAGTAACATCCAGGCTTACAAGGGGCGTAAACCCGCCGCCGCAACCGGAGCCATCGCCATAGGTCATTTCAGCCCCATCCCAATATGCATTATTGTAATTGGTAGAGTAGTGTACATACTGGACCAATATACCATCCGCATTATCCCAGCTAAGTCGGCCCTGTTCAATTTTCCAGTAGTCATATACCATTTCTCCGGCCCAGTGTGCATCAAGTGCAACGGTATCTGATGTCGAATTTGGCCAAAGATTGGCCGCATTGGCAAATTCAGTAGCCGCTGCATAGCTGGTTCCATTATGTAAATTTAATGTGTGTACGCCGCTGCCCCTTGTTGAATCGTATAATTCATAAGTGCCGCCCACATAGCTGGTCTGGAAAGGAATTACTCCGCTATACTCGGAATGTCCGGTAGCCGCAGTATGTTTTATCAGGTTATTAGAGAAAAGCACCTTGCCTGTTGCCGCATCAATAAATACTTCCTGGCGGCTTAATGGTTGTTCCGCGTAAATATTGAATTTGTATGCGAGATGCAACTGCCTGTCTGTAACCATTCCCTTACTGTAATCTTCTATCCATACCAGCTGGCCATGCGGCAGGTAAGATGTATCTTTTTTATGGTAGAAGTTCTGGATGCGCTCTTCCTCTTTTGGATTTTGCCACATGTATTTTTCTGCGCCTATAGATTTAAGCGCAAAATCCAGGGCGGTACTTTCACTGATAGCGGGATTGGCCGAAAGGCCTTTATCGGCATTATAAAAATTACCGGTAATGAAACTCACCCGTCCTTCCTTGCACGTAAGTGTAACACTTCCGTATTCTGTTTTTATTCCCTTGAAATACTGGTAATAACGTTTTGTGGTAATATTACTTTTTGTCTTTGTGGTATTTGCAAGTACAATTACGTTATCAGGCCCGTTCAGGCCCAGGTATTTCCGGAATATGTCCTGCGCCTGGTCTTCCCCCCAATTGGTTGCCGGTGAAAAGAATATGGATGTTGGCGTATTGTCAACCTTATTCCTGTCAATTGACAAGATACTTTTATCGCCCGCGTTTTGCTGAGCGAAAACGATAACGTTTGACAATGAAAATATCACGCAAATCAGTAAGGAAATTTTCCTTACTAAAGAACTGGTAAAGTTGTACATATAAATAAGCATTTAAAATCAAGCCCTAAGTTAATTAAAATTGTCCGATGTGCAATATGATATTTATCATTTGCATATAATAGGATTATGCTTGACATAGGAATAGATTATGTAATGGATTATATGTTGCTTGCTATAAATATGCCACACCTTTAAGGTAGGCACACCTCCCAGACTTCTTTATACACTGATCCACTTCCCGTTGGATAATAATTGACTACATGGCTAATAGTCTTTTAAAACCTTGCCAATTACCTGTATTCTTTCAATTATGCAGTCCCAAAATGGAATAATTTCCATTTTTCGGAAAACATATCCGTGATTTGGAATAATTGACTCTAGGTAAATTTTTTAAGTTGTTGATTTTCAATTAGTTAAAATTCTGGCACAACAATGGATATATACTATTCAAACAAACAAACAAACATTCTTAACTAACTCAAAAACAAAACAAAATGAAAAACTTCTCAAAAGCAATCATCGCAGCAGCAGTAGTACTCGGTTCTACTAACATTTCTTTCGCTCAGGCATCAGCAACAGCTTCATGCGCAGCAACAATCATCACTCCCATCTCCATCTCTAAAACAGTGGACATGAACTTCGGTAACATCGCAGTATCTGCTGCTAATTCCGGTACCGTTATATTGAGCACTTCCAGCTCACGTACAACAGGCGGCGCAGGTGGTGTAACACTACCTTCTACCAATGGTACTGTAACTTCAGCTGAGTTTACAGTTTCCGGTGAAGCAAGCTATACTTACGCAATTACTTTGCCTTCAACCGCTACGCTTTCTGACGGTAGCAGCCATACTATGACAGTTGGTTCTTTCACCAGCAATCCTTCTTCTACCGGTACATTAAGCTCAGGCGGTACACAGACTTTAAAGTTAGGTGCAACACTCAGCGTATCTGCAGCACAGGCAGCAGGAACTTATACCAACTCAACTGGTGTTCCGGTAACTGTTAACTACAACTAAGATAACTAAGATACTATTTAAAATAAGTAGCTAAAAGGGGTATTCCAAAACTTGTTTTTGAGATATCCTTTTTGGCTTTTTAGTAAAAGAATACTGAATAAATCTAAAAATGGAATCGGGGGCTGATTGTATAATCGTAGATGACCCACATCTCAAAGGTGTAGGATATCTATTATAATTATAAAGGTATCAGGAAGATAAACTCACACTCCATAAAAGAATCTTATTGAAATAGCAGAATAGATAATTTGTCATGGTGAGCCGCGCCGAACCATGACATGCTGAATTTTGAACATAGGCTTGTACAAAGTTCTGAACGCACTAATTTATCCCTTGAAATAACAAAATAGATGATTCCGGAAATCAGTCATGATTTTTCATTGTAGGTCGGTGTTTGCTACTATCAGTTCTTTCTCTTAGAAGAGTCTCCCATAGCACGGTAACAATTTGATAAATTTATTGATGCGGTAGTATAATCAGGTTTTATTTTAAGTGAGGCTTTATAATAATCCAATGCTTCATTGTACCTGCCCTTAATAAACAAAGCATATCCCTTATTATTTAATAAAATGTAGTTATCAGGTGCATATTCCAATGCTATGTCAAGCGTTTTTATCCAATTATCATAATCATGCAATATATTGTAACATCTCGCCATGTACATATACCCGGTAATATTATCCTTTTTCACTTCTATAGCAGCATTATAAAAAATCATCGCTTCCTGGTATTTTTGCCGTTTAAATAAAAGAAGTCCTTTTGTATTCAGAACATTATAGTCTTTCGGGGCATGTTCCAATGCCAAATCTGTTGTTTTTACCGCAGCATCATAATCGTTCAAGGCAAGGTAAGAATTCACCATGTTCATATAGGCCATTACATAATCCGGTTTTAATTGGACCGCTTTAGTAAAAAATGGTATAGATTCCTTATACTTTCCCTGCATAAATAATAGAAAACCTTTATTGTTCAGTACAAGTCGGTCATCCGGATATTTATTCAGCAAGTCTGTTGCAATGGTATCGTCATTTTCCCACACTTCGCATCTTGCATAAGTAAGATAGGAGCAGGTTATTGCCAGGATGATAATTACCGCTGCGGCAACAGGCTTCCAGGCATTTAATTGTTGCTTTCTGCTGCGATATAACCTGTCAATACCCATGGCCATGATAAAAAACAAACCGATGTATGAAATATAAGTATAGCGATCCGCCTTGATAGCGTCTCCTATGGACAGGAGCTGAAGAACCAGGATGATATTTACACAAAAAAACAGGAACCCGAATGCTGGTAAGCGCCCGTATTTTAATGTTCTGTAAATGCCGTAGAACAACAGAATAACAACCGCCGGAGTAAGGTAATAAATAAGAGGTAAGTGCCCGTCGGCAAGTGGCGGGTAAGGATAGAAAATAGATAGGTTTAATGGCAGCAAAAGTTTTACCAGGTAGTCAAGGAAAGAATGTGAAGCAAAAAATAATCTCTGGGAGAAAGGATAATAATCATGTAAAAGACGATCTGCCTGCTGCGATTTAACAGCAATAATCCCGATAATAAAAGAAACAATAAAAAAGGGGATCTTTTCTGTCAATACCCATTTATCAAATTTACGCCTTGTATAAAAATCAAGCAATAATAAGACGACGGGGAAAGTAACGGCAGCCGGTTTGGATAGCGAGGAAAGAACAAAGAAGATAAAGGGAAGAAGCAGTAAAAAGCCCCTTTTATTTATTGGGCTGTGTTCTTTCGGTTTTAAATTTATTTCAGGTATTGGATTTAAATTCCCGTCTTTCCTTTCTATATACTTGAAGTAGGCTATTAATCCGGCAATGAAAAAGAAACTATACAACATATCTTTTAACTCAGCTATCCATGCTACTGATTCCACATGCATAGGATGAATACCGAAAAAGAGTGAAACAAGAGCGGCTACCAGCGGTTTTTCCCCACTCAATAACCATATAAACCAGAAGACCAATACCACGTTTAATAAATGGATAAAGATATTCAATGTGTGGTAGAATTGTGGCTGCAGGCCGGCTATATGATATTCCAAAGCATAGGTGATCATTGTTAAAGGAATATAGTTGCCAACAAAATAATGCAGCCCGAAAAAATAGGTTATCGCTTCCGGGATCGGTTTGCCAAGATTCATGTTTTCAAGGATATAGACATTATCATCCCAGCTGATAAAACTGTTTTTCATGGCAGGAGAAAAAGAGAAAAGGGTAATGATGGCTATAGAGCCGGCCAATAAAAATAGCTTCCGGCTATTTAAAAAAGTTTTAGCTGGCTTAACCGGGCCGGTCTTTTTTTTCATTACATGTTTTTGCTGCATGGCCTCTGACTGTATCGAAAAATAGTTTTTCTGTTTTGTAAAGATATTCTCTTTGTTTTTTTATAAACCAACTATACTTGCAGCCACATAAAATTGTGCGTTGATTAATTCACAGGACTTTGAGGTCTTGATTTTATAATTTACTTATTATCAATTCATTATCTTTTGCGGCTTTGCGGCTTTGCGAGAAACCTCTTTTGCACATTTTTATCCGGTGTGAAGTATAAATAGTTGGTTCCCGGGGCCTGTCAATGTTTTCATCAGCAAGGGCAGGGTTTATGACTATCATTTCATGGTCTTAGATGCGTCACTCATAGCCCGGTAACAATTTGCCATATTTACTGTCGCATTGTTATTATCCGGTTTTCTGTCAAGAGACGCTTTATAATATACCAATGCTTCATTGTATTTACCTTTAAGAAACAAAGCATACCCCTTATTATTTAATAATAGGAAGTTGTCAGGGTCATACTTCAATGCCAGGTCAATTGTTTTTTCCCAATTATCATAATCATGTAATTCATAATAATATTGCGACAGGTTTAGTAATGTATTGATATCATCCTTTTTAATAGTGATAGCTGCTTTATAAAATTTTAGTGCTTCGGGGTATTGATGTTGCAGAAATAACACATATCCTTTTTCATCTAAAATATTATAGTCTTGTGGTGCATAATTCAATGCCGAATCTGATATTTTTAGAGCCTCGTTATAATCTTTCAGTGCCACATAAGACTTGATCAAATTAATATAGGCCTTTACATAATCAGATTTTACATAATCGGGTTTTAATCGGATCGCTTTTCTGAAAAAGGGTATAGCTTCCACAGGCTTACCTTCCATAAATAATAAGTACCCTTTATTGTTCAGTGCGATAGGGTCGTCCGGAAATTTAGTCACGAGGTCTGTTGCAATGGTATCCTGGTTTTCCCACACCTTGCATCGTGCATAGGTAAGGAAAGAGCACATAACAGCAAGCACAATAATTATTGTTACAGCATAAGGCTTCCATTCCTTTAGTTTTTGATTTGTACTATGGTATATCTGATCAAAACCCATGGCAACGATAAAAAGCAACCCGATGTAAGCAACATAAGTATAACGATCTGCCATGATAGCATTTCCAATTGACAGGAACTGAAGTACCAGGATTAGGTTAACTATAAAAAACAGGAATCCGAATGCTGGTAAGCGCGAGTATTTTAGTGTTTTGTAAATGCCGTAAAACAGCATAATTACAATAGCAGGAGTCATGTAATACTGATATGGTAAGTGCCCGTCAACAGTTTGCGGGTAAGGATAGAAATTGGATAAGTTTATGGGTATAAAGAATTTTGCCAGGTAGCCAGTTATAGCATAGGAAGCAAAAAGCAATCTTTGGGCGAACGGATAATGATTACTTAAAAGATTATCTGCCTGCTGTGCGTTAACTGCAATAATTCCGAAAATAAAAGAAACCGCAAAAAAAGGCAGTTTTTCAAACCAGGCCCATTTATCGAATTTACGATGGGTATAAAAATCAAGTAACAATAAAACAACAGGAAAAATAATAGCTGCCGGTTTGGACAGGACAGAAAGAACAAAGAAAATAAAGACAGGAAAAAGACGGGAAAAGCCATTTTTATGGAATGGGTTTTGCTCAATGGCTGTTAATTTCCATTCAATATATTTATGGTAGGCTATTAATCCGGCAATGAAAAAGAAGGTATATAGCACATCTTTTAACTCGGCAACCCACGCCACAGATTCCACATGCATGGGATGAATACCGAAGAAGAGTGAAACAAGAGCGGCTGCAACAGGTTTTCTCCCGCTTAATAACCAGGTAAACCAAAAGACCAACAGCACATTTAATAAATGAATGAAGACATTCACAGTGTGAAAAAATTCCGGTGTAATACCAGCTGCATGATATGCTAAAGCATAAGTGATCATGGTTAATGGAATATAATTGCCGGAGAAATAATGTGGTTCAAAAAAATACGCTACCGCGTCAGGGATCTGCTTGCTGAGATGCATGTTATCGAAAACATAGATATTATCATCCTGGTTAATGAAACTGTTATTCATTGCAGGCGAAAAGGAGACAAGGGTAATGATGGCTATAGCGCCCGCCAGAAAAAATAGCTGCCTGTTACTTAAAGAAGCAGTAGCTGGCTTGACTGGTTCTGCCTTTTTTTTCATTGCACTTTTTTGCTGCATTTATCCAGATTTATATGGCTGTAAGTTAATTATTGTGAGGAATAAAAAATGAATAGCCTGTCTGTTTTATTTTATATTTAGTAACACCGCGTAACAGATGTAGTGCTACCCACAGGTTACGGATTTAGAAAGTGATACGGATTACGTAACAGCCACGTAACACTTTTTTGTTACGTTACGGATTTTATGGCTGTTCTCTTTATCCAGCCCCGGTACATGCGATACCTTCGGCATCGGTCTGTGTTATTTTTGGTATGCTATAAATATGTGATGCCTTCAGCATCATTACATAGTAGGTGATAATCCTGAAGGGATTAAATGTTTATAGAAAAAATAAAGAAGAGTAGGTTCGATGCTGAAGGCATCGCATGTTATGATGTTGATTGTTGCAGAAAAGATCTGTAACGAAACATTTTTCCGTCCCAGGCGAGTCTCTTTTTCGGACTCACCGCAATCAAGGAACTAAAAGCTGAATATTTCCCCATATCCTCAACAATCCGTAACACGTAACAAGTGTTACGTACTGTTCCGTAACTGTTACGGACGCATAAAAATATCACTAACATTTTCCGAAAACCCTAATTTTTTTATAACTTATTGATTTACAACAAAAATACCTCGACAATCACCAAAATAGAAAAATCAAACTGGAATTGCGCAATTCAAAAAACAGTAATCAGAAAATCAATCCCAATTACAAATTGCAAATTCCGATAAAAAAAATTCCATCCGGTAACCTACTCTAAAATCACCTTCGCCACATATTTTCCATGTGCTGTCGTTCCTGAAAGCAGGTATATTCCCGGAGCAACGTCAAGTTGAACGTTTACAGGATTATTGGTAACAGTGGTAATTCCTTTAACTTGCTTACCAACTATATCGGTAATCACTACGGAGACCTGATCCTCATAATCAGATAATAAATTTACGGTAAATACGCCTTCATTCGGATTAGGGTAAACGGAGAGGGTCGTGAGAATAACGGACGATGTATTCACATACGTAGGGCAGGACGTAGCCGGCAATATATATATAGCATAAACAGCGCTTGAAGTGCCGCAACTATTAGTAACGGAATAAGAGATGTTGACTGCTCCTGTTGCTACTCCGGTAACAACGCCTGTCGCATCAATTGTTGCAACAGTCTGGTCGTCGCTGCTCCATATACCGCCTGTCACAGATTCTGCAAGAGCATCCTGCGTACCTACGCAAACATTGGCGGAAGAGCCCGTTATTGTACCTGGTACCGGCAGTGGATTAACAGTAAAACCGGCAGTTGTCAGACAACCTGTAGGTAAAGTATAAGTTATAATAGTCGTTCCGCCGGAAACACAATTAACCGTTCCCGAAATAACAGTCGCAACTGCGGTATTACTGCTGCTCCATACGCCGCCGGCGGTGACATCAGTCAAAGTTGCTGTTAAGCCTTCACAAACAGTAGTAGTCCCGGTTATGGCAACCGGTAACGGATTAACTTTCACTGTAGCGTAAGCTGCACAACCTGTGCCAAGCAAATAGGTAACTATTGATGTGCCTGCGGATATACCGGTAACTGTTCCTGAACTGACACTTATTCCGGTACTGCTGCTGCTCCAGGTACCACCACTGGTGGTGTCAATGAGTACCGTTGTTAAACCAACGCATACGATCCCGGTCCCTGTAATTGCTGATGGCAGGGGATTAACAGTTATGGAAGATATGGTTTTACATCCGGTCGGCAATGTATAGATTATAGAAAGTGCCCCCGCTAAAACTCCTGTAACCATTCCCGATGTAGAGCCCACAGAGGCAAGGGTAGTGTTGCTGCTGGTCCACACACCACCAGGGGTAGCATCGCTAAAAGTTGTTTTTAAACCCGCACAAACATCCGTTGCCCCGGTAATAGCTAATGGTAACGGGTTGATGGTAATTGTGGCGCTGGTGTCCATATTTTTAGTACAGCCGGTTGATATATCGGTGGCAACAACCGTATAAGTACCTGCTGCGGTATGTAAGCCAAAATCTATCGGAAAGCCGGTACCACCGGGAGCTGAACCGACTGTTGTACTTCCGATATATAACTGGTATTTGATTCCGGTTGCAGAACCGCTGAGGCCTATATGTACTCCCGTATCACCTGCACAGTAATAGCCGCCGCCTGTAACACTATAAACACCTGGCAACGGATTAACCGTTACAGATTTAACAGCTATACAGCCTGTTGATAAGGCATAAGTAACAGATGATGTTCCGGCTGACAGACCTGTAACGATACCGGAAACAGACCCAACCGGTGCCAGCAATGTATTGCTGCTGCTCCACGCCCCTCCTGCAGTGGGATCACTTAAGGCTGTTGTTGATCCTTCGCAAACATTTGCAATACCCGTGATTGGGAAAGGCAATGGATTGATTGTAATTGATTGGGATGCGGTAGCGGTACCGCAGATATTGGTTACCGCGTAACTAATGGTAGTTGTGCCTGCAGACACACCGGTAACAACTCCTGCGGAAACAGTGGCTGTTGTATTACTGCTGCTCCATACACCACCTGTGGTTGCATCGGTCAGGGTTATTGCTGATCCCGCGCATACATCTGATGCTCCTGTAATTGTACCTGAATAAGGTAACGGATTTATAGTCACAGTTGCTGTAACAGTATTATCATTTAAATCATAAACAATGGTTGCAGTGCCGGCGCTTATACCTGTAACAACACCACTTGATGAACCAACGGTTGCGATTGACGTTGCTAAACTTGTCCACGTACCTCCGGGAGTAGCATCGCTTAAAGTACTGGTAACACCGGCACACATGGCCTTAACCCCTTTAATTGGGGCCAGTGAAGATGTTTGTACTTTACGGATCCTTTCATTATTGTAATCGGAAATGTAAACAGCTCCGGTACCATCAATTGCAATACCACCGGGCGAATTTAATTTCCCGGCAGTAGCAGGTCCGCCATCTCCGCTAAAACCCCACGAACTGCCAGCCATGGTAGTGATAATCCCCAACGCATTAACTTTACGGTACCGGTTATTGCCGTTATCTGCAATATACAGATTCCCGCTGCTGTCAACTTTCACACTGGTTGGGTAATTTAACTGGGCTGATGTGGCCGCTCCACCATCGCCGCTATAACCAAACGCACCATTTCCGGCAACTGTACTTATCACTCCCAGTGTATTTACTTTACGGATACTGTTATTATTCGCGTCTGCAATATAAATATTGCCATAAATATCAGTCGTAACGCCAATCGGGCGTTTTAACTGTGCATCTGTTGCGGGGCCGCCATCGCCGGTGCCACCGGTGCCGCCACCAGCCACTGTATTTATTATCCCTGCAGTATTGATCTTACGTATCCGGTCATTATTCGCATCTGCAATATATATATTGCCACTGGCGTCAACTGCGATATCATAAGGAGCGTGAAACTGGGCATTGGTAGCAGGGCCCCCGTCACCGCTGAAAGCATATGAACCAATACCCGCAATAATGCTCACTATACCAGACGTATTTACTTTCCGGATGAAGTAATTATAATCATCTGTAAAGTAGATATTTCCGCTGCCATCTACTGCCACACCTGTAGGGTAAGCAAATTCACCTGTGGTTATCGGCCCGTCAATGTCAGTGCCATTTTGTGTGTTAAAACCGGCTACTGTAGTTAAACTTCCGGATGGGTTTATCTTACAGATGCGGTTATTATCCGGATCTGCGACAAATAAATTTCCTGTGGCGTCAGTTGTTATACCCCATGGATTTATTGCAATTGCGGTTGCAGGCAGGCTGCCACCGGCGCCGCCGGCAAAAGTCGTGATAATGCCGGCCGGAGTTACTTTGCGGATTCTGTCGTTAAAGCCATCTGCAACATATATGTTCCCGCTCAGATCATTGGCTATACCCTGGGGAGACATAAATTTTGCAGCTGTAGCCATCCCGCCATCCCCGCTGAAACCAATGGTATCCTGACCTGCAATGGTATTGATGATACCCGATGTATTTACTTTACGGATGCGTGTATTGCTCTTATCTGAGATGTATATATTCCCGCTCACGTCAACTTTTACAGAAACAGGATTATTTAATTCAGCAGCAGTTGCCGCGCTGCCATCCCCGCTAAAACCAGCAATGCCATTACCCGCAATTGTGCTGATAATACCAGATGTGTTTATTTTACGGATCCGGTTATTATTTGCATCTGCGATATATAGGTTCCCTGCAGCGTCAGTTACAACCTCCATGGGGTTATTTAAATATGCGGCGGATGCCGGGCCTCCATCTCCGCTGAAACCACCGGTATGCTTACCTGCAAATGTAGTAATCACTCCTGATGGATTTACCCTGCGGATTACAGAATTGACTGCGTCAGAAATATACATATTTCCGCTGCTATGAACTGCGACGCTGGTTGGCGTACTGATTTGGGCTGCTGTTGCGGGGCCTGTATCCCCAAAGTCGCCATACAAACCGCTACCCGCACAAGTGCTGATTATTCCAGAAGGATTTACTTTACGGATAACATTATTAGACCAATCTGCGATATAGATATTTCCACTTCCGTCACTTGTTACGCCAGTCGGCCAATGTAGCTGGGCGGCAGTGGCGGCACCGCCATCCCCGCTATAGCCTATGGTGCCATTACCAGCAAATGTGCTGATAACTCCCGATGCACTTACTTTGCGGATTCGGTTATTATTCCGGTCCGCAATATACAAATTGCCGCTTCCATCTGTTGCAGCGCCAAACGGGCTCCATAACTGTGCAGTAGTAGCCGCATATCCATCGCCACTATAATTAATATAGCCATTTCCTGCTATCGTGGTTATAGTCTGGGCCATTAAACTATGAGTTTCAGGAAGGAACGGCAGAAGCAAGAAAATGAATAATAATTTTTTCATAGAAATCTGTATTAGCAAAGGAATTAATCTAAATATATACCCGCGTTTTCCATAAACAATAATACTGAATTATTACTAAATATCAAAATATTTTCACTCGTAAAGTCAAATAATAGTTCCATATTGAGGCATTGAGTTTATGGGTTCACAATTATCTTCGCCACATATTTTCCATGTGCTGTCGTTCCTGAAAGCAGGTAAATTCCAGGCGCAATACCGGGTTTAATGTTTACAGGATTATTTGTAGTAGTAGTAATTTCTTTTACTTTTTCACCCGCTATATCAGTAATCACTATGGATACCTGCTCCTCATAATCAGACAATAAATTTACTGTAAACACACCATCATTCGGATTAGGATAAACAATTAGTTTTGCTGATGATTTGGAGAGCCCCGGAATATTTGTAAAATCGCATTGAATAACATTTAAATGCCAGGAGGCAATATCTGTCCCGCAGACATTGGTTACAGAATAAACGATAGTATCTGTCCCTGGTGATACACCTGTCACTGCGCCCGAACCTGTTACAGTGGCGTTTGCATTATTACTTGCCCATATCCCGCCGGTAATGGCATTAGACAAAATAATCGTTGAATCTATACATACATCTGATACGCCTGATATCACTCCGGCTACCGGCAAAGGATTTACAACGACTTCAGCAGTTATAACACATCCGGCAGGTAAGGTGTAAGTAATAGTTGCCGATCCTGGTGAAACGCCGGTAACTACACCTGTTCCTGCATCTACAGTTAAGATAGTGGTATTGCCGCTGCTCCATGCGCCTCCGGCAGACGGGTCGCTTAAACTCATTGCCGCGCTGACACAGATACCGGTACCTCCTGCAATAGCTGATGGTAAAGGATTCACGGTTACAGTTGTTATTGCAAATGCACTGCCGCAACTATTGGTATAAGTATAGCTGATTGTTGTTGTTCCGGTTGTTATGCCTGTTACAACACCTGAGGAACTGATTGTAGCGATAGCAGTGGTATTGCTGCTCCACGTGCCGCCTGCGGTAATATCACTCAGCGCTGTGGTTGCTCCGCCGGCGCAAACTTTTGTAATACCGGTTATTCCCGCAGGCGTAATTGGTAACGGATTTACAGTTAGCGTAATTATTACTGAAGCGCTGCCGCAGCTATTGATATTTGTATAGCTGATTATTGTTGTTCCTGCTGC
This sequence comes from uncultured Bacteroidota bacterium, assembly GCA_903887005.1. Taxonomy (GTDB): domain Bacteria; phylum Bacteroidota; class Bacteroidia; order Chitinophagales; family Chitinophagaceae; genus Nemorincola. The sequence goes on from CAISOH010000231.1 coordinate 43,042, forward strand.
TATGCCGGTCACAATACCTGCGGGGCTGATTATTGCGATAGCAGTATTATTGCTGCTCCAGGCGCCGCCTGTTGTAGTATCGCTTAACGCGGTGGTTCCACCGCCTTCACAGACTTTTGTAGTTTCGGTTATTCCGGCAGGGGAGGGTGGTAACGGATTTACGGTTACAGTAATCATTGCGGCAGCGCTGCCGCAACTATTGGTATAGGTATAGCTGATTGTCGTTGTTCCTGCCGTTACACCGGTCACGATACCTGCAGGGCCGGTTCTGGCAATGGCAGTATTAACACTACTCCAGGCGCCGCCTGCGGTTACATCACTTAACAGCGTGGTTGCTCCGGCGCAAACCGCTGTAATACCTGTTATCCCGGCTGGTGTAATAGGTAAAGGATTTACGGTTACTGTTATTGCAACAGTATTATCATTTAAATCATAAACAATGGTCGCAGTACCAGCGCTGACGCCCATAACAATACCACTTGTCGGGCCAACGGTTGCGACTGTTGTTGTTAAACTGGTCCAGGTACCACCAGCCACCATATCGCTCAGGGTAATTTTTGCGCCAATACATAGAGTCCGGGTTCCGGTAAGTGGAGGTAATGAAGATGATTGAACTTTACGGATACGGAAATTATTGTAATCAGATATATATACATTCCCACTTCCATCAATAGCCAGACTGCCCGGTAAATTTAATTCTCCGGCAGTGGCAGGTCCGCCATCTCCGGTAAAACCATAGGTGCCTTTGCCTGCCATGGTAGTGATAATTCCCAATGCATTTATTTTACGGTACCGGTTATCCCCGGTAATGTATATATTCCCGCTGCCATCAATGGCTAAACCGGTAGGGAAAGCCAGTTGAGCATTCGTTGCGGGGCCGCCATCACCGCTAAAACCTGAGGTGCTGGTACCGGCAACAGTACTTATAATACCCGATGTATTGATCTTGCGTATCCGGTTATTATATTGATCAGCTATATAGACATTGCCACTGCTGTCAGTTGCTACACCTTTTGGCCGCACTAATGTCGCGTCAGTTGCGGGCCCGCCATCTCCCAGGTAACTGCCTAGGCCTATACCGGCGAAAGTACTGATGATCCCGGAAGTATTAATTTTACGGACACGTTTATTACTTTGGTCAGCGATATATATATTCCCGCTTCCGTCAACTGCTATACCGGAGGGTTCCCACAATTGAGCATTTGTTGCAGGCCCGCCATCCCCGCTAAACGCCCCTTTACCATTACCCGCAATAGTACTGATAACTCCAGATGTACTCACTTTGCGCACGCGGTTACTATCCGTTTCTGCAATATACATATTCCCGCTTCGGTCAATTGCTATACCTAAGGGATAAGCTATTTCTGCCGAGGTAGCCGGCCCTCCATCACCATTGGATCCCTCTATACCAGATCCGGCAAGGACTGTTAAAATTCCGGATGTATTTATCCTGCAAATCCGGTTATTATCCGCGTCTGCAAATAATAAATTCCCGCTGCCGTCAACTATCATACCCCATGGGTTTATAGCATTTGCAAGGGCAGGGCGGCCAGAGGACAGGCCACCTGCCACAGTACTTATTTTCCCTGAAGTATTTACTTTGCGGACCCGGTTATTATGCGCATCTGCAACATAAATATTACCAGGGCCGTCAATCGTTAATTCTTCCGGATTATTTAATTCCGCTGCTGTTGCCACACCGCCATCTCCACTGAAATTTGGTGTGCCGTCACCGGTAATTGTACTGATTATGCCTGATGCATTTACTTTGCGGATGCAATTATTGCCATTATCCGTAAAGTATATATTTCCGCCAGCGTCAGCTTTTACTGAAACCGGATTATTTAATCCCGCGTCAGTTGCCGAGCTGCCGTCCCCGCTATAGCCTGGGGTGCCTTTGCCTGCTATTGTGCTGATAATTCCTGAGGTGTTTACTTTACGTATCCGGTTATTATACCCATCTGCAATAAATACATTTCCAATCGCATCAACTGCAACTCCGGATGAATTATTTAAAAATGCGGCGGATGCCGGGCCACCATCTCCGCTGAAACCACCTGTATGCTTGCCTGCAAATGTAGTAATCACTCCAGAGGTATTTACTTTACGGATTACCGAATTAACTGCGTCGCAGATATACATATTCCCGATGCCGTCAACTGCTATACTGGTTGGAGTGCTGATTTTTGCTGCAGTTGCGGGGCCGGTATCCCCAAAGTCTCCATACAAACCACTGCCTGCGCATGTACTGATTACGCCTGCCGGGTTTACTTTACGGATAACATTGTTAGACCAGTCTGCGATATAAATATTCCCGCTGAGATCACTTGTTACACTAACCGGCCAATGTAGTTGAGCGGCAGTAGCCGGACCGCCATCTCCGCTGTAGCCAATGGAACCATTACCGGCAAATGTGCTGAAAACTCCTGAAATATTTACTTTACGCACGCAGTTATTATACCGGTCAGCAATATACAAATTGCCGGTGCCGTCTGTTGCTACGCCTAAAGGGCTCCATAATTGTGCAGCAGTTGCTGCAAACCCGTCGCCGCTATAATTAATATACCCATTTCCGGCTATAGTAGTTATCGTCTGGCCTAGTAAACAATGAGTACCGGGAAGGAATAGCAATAACAAAATCGTGATTAGTAGTTTTTTCACAGGATTGTATTAACTCAATGAAAAAATACCTTAAGAATAAAACAACCGCTTCATAGACAATGTTACCGAATTATTACTAAATATCAAAACATATTTTACTGGTTTCCAGTCCTTAGGTCTTAGTGAATACGGTTGGAAGGTGGGGCCATGTACACTTTTTTGGGTCAAAACAATAAGAGCTCCATCTTTATTTAATATTGTATTTTTATTATGGCTCCCTGACAAGAATCATAAAATTCATTTTTCGCATATTGTATGTTCGCAATAATGTAATATATATAAATGGTCGTATGCGAATTGAAGTGATAACAATTACATATTCTTATTGCGGTTCTTTTGTCTTTTTTATGTTTGATGAAATCGTTCATCAATTCAAAAAAACATTGCCATGAAAATCCACTCCCTGCAAAAGATTTTCCATGCGGCAGAACTCACAGCAGGCCGTTTCCCAATGACGATCCTGGCATCTGCCGGCGCAACTGTGATCGGCACCCTCATCCCTCACTTCGGGCATGGCGGGAACGAAAGCCGGCTATGGATTCTTCTCATGACTTTCGCCATCGCTATTCCGTTCTCTTTCGCACTTACATCTTTCAATGAGAGAAAGAACACATCTGCCATAGTACGAGCCATCTCCATGCTTCTGTTGGTGGTGCTCTCAGCACTTTTTTATATCACCGGGAATGGCCATACGCTCCAAAACCAGGTAACAAGGTTCCTGCTAATAAATTTTGCTGCTTTCATGCTAGTGTCCGTCTCCCCTTTCCTTGGAGCAGGCACCACCAACGGGTTTTGGCAGTTCAACAAATCGTTGCTTCTGCGATTCCTTCTCTCCACCTTATTTTCCCTCGTCCTATACCTCGGCATCACCATAGCTATCTTCGCCTTGAACCACCTCTTCAAGACGAAAATTGAAATGTATGAGGAACTCTGGTTCGTTACCATCGGTATTTTCCATACCTGGTTCTTTCTTTCCGGGCTCACCGCCGATTACGATGGGCTCGACCGGAACACCGATTATCCACGCGGACTCAGGATATTCACACAGTATGTGCTGCTGCCGCTCGTTACCATCTACCTGCTGATACTCTACGCCTATCTCCTCACTATACTCATTGCGTGGCGCTTCCCTGTGGGATGGGTATCGTACCTTGTTCTTGGTTTCTCAATCACCGGCATTTTTGCGCTACTCCTGATCTATCCGCTACAGGAAAATACAGAAAACCGTTGGATTCGCATCTTCGCACGCTGGTTTTTCCCCGTCCTCCTGCCCCCAGTTATCCTGCTCTTTCTTTCCATCATCCGGAGGATCCACGACTTCGGCTTCACAGAGAACCGTTACTTCGTTCTCGTGCTCTCACTGTGGCTGGCCGGTATCTCTTTATTCTACGCGATCAGTAAATTTCGCAACATTATCGTTATACCTTTCACTCTGTGTATAATTGCTGTGTTGGCAGCCATAGGTCCCTGGAGCGCTTTCTCCATCTCCGAAAAGAGCCAGCAAAAGATATTAACTGCATTACTGGAACAGAACAAACTGATGAAAGACGGCAAGGCACAGAAGAGCAGCGCGCTCCTGTCCAATGGTACCCGGCAGCAAATCAGCTCCGTGGTGGATTACCTGTCACGCAGCCATGGGGCGGCAGGTCTGCAGCCTTTTTTCACTGCCAACCTCGACTCGCTGGTAACGGCAGCACACAGCGACAACAGGGATGAGCAGCTCTCAGAAGAAGTACACAGGCTCCTTGGAATACGTTATTACAAGCACAAGGAGCAGGCCTTCAAAGATGACGAGGGCTACCTCAACTTCAATTTCAGCCCCGCGGTGCAGCCGGCCATCTCCATCAAAGGCTTCGACTACGACTTGCCCATCACAATGAAGCATTGGGGGGACGACACTGCGCAAAGCAGGAATGAAGGCCGCCGCGACTTCCCTGCCACAGACGACACTTTCCATGTATGGGTGGGTGTGACCGGAAAGATCAGCTTCCGCAGTGCAAAGGGTACAGCAATGGAAGTCAATCTCTCTTCACTCATTGACTCACTGAAGGATATTAATGCCCAACAGATCTCTGACCAGAACATGAGTATGGAGAAAGAAAACGAACAGTTCGTCACCCGTTTCGTCTTCACCCGCCTCAGCGGAAGAAAAAAGAACCAGGACCTCCTTATCCGCGAACTCGACGGCAGAATCCTCGTTAGACAAAAGAATTGAGGATGGTCAATGCTGGAAATTTTTTTAATAAATAAAGTCACTCGTTTAATGTATTATACATCAGGCTGGCCATTCTTATACAAGAAGTTGGAACAACACTGCAATTACAAGCATTTTTTTTCCAACAGTTATGGTTTTAATTCATGGCAGCAATGACAATTTGAGTTGTTGTCCGCTATTCATTTTTTGGTTTCAGTATTGATACCTTCCCATCCCCGCCTGCTATCACAATCAGATTACCCGTCCTGCTTTTTTTAACTACATGAAATTGTTTTTCATCCGAGAATGGTATCCAGTTCCTGCCGTCATTATACGAGATATCAATGCCGCCGGGGCCGGCAGCTAAAAGTGTATTTTCGTTTTGCTCTGGATTCTTTTTTGCAGGAGCATCACTTTGGCTGATCGCTGCAAGGCATTCCCTGTATCCCCTTGTAGTAGTCACTGGCGGGATCCATGTTTTGCCGCCGTTATAAGTATAAAACAGGTTGGCAGTACGCAGTGTATCCTGCTTATAATCTCCTCCTGCTATTACCCAATGGTTTTTGCCAATTACTAAAAACGAGAAAATACCTGTGCTGTTCCTGCCCTGCAATATGGGCGTTGCGATGGCTTTCCAGCTTCTGCCTTTATTATTGGAGATAAACAACCTCGATACTTTGCCGCCTGTAGCGATAATTATTTTCCTGCGCTGTACCCACTTTATACATGTTCCGCTTGCGGCAAAAGAGGCTTCCCCCTGGCTCATTAATGGGCGATTTTCCAGTGGCGGTTCCTTCCATGTTTTCCCGCCATCCTCAGTAGTGAGTAACAGCATATGGTTACTTATAGGGTCGCCATATACGATGCCGTTATCAGCGTCCCGGAAATCAATACCATCAATAAAAGCTGCGGTATCATTATTCTCATAAACTTTCTGCCAGGTAGCGCCGCCATCTTCCGTGCGCATTATATATGTCGGAGCGCCTGCGTTCGCTATTACTGCACTCTTTGAATCGAATGCATACAGGCTCCTGAAATCACACTTCTCAAAGCCCTTCACCTGCCTGAAAGACCAGTCCTTACCACCGTTTGCCGAAACACCCACCCAGCCATTGCTGCCGCTCACCCATGCCACGCTGTCACTTATTACCGAAAGCCCGCGGAAGGAGGCATGGGTTTTCGTATCCACATTTTGCCACTCAATTTTTTGCGCAAATGCAGTAAATGGAACAGACAGCAAAAGAAACAAAATTGTTTTCAGCATTTCAGATTTTATGCACGTTTTTTTGTATCCGGTATGTCCCGAAGAGGTCCCTAAATGTAAATAGTTACTCCGTCTCCGATGGAATTTATCTCAACGTAGTCTATGTATCATAAATTGGTTTCTCCTCTATTTCGTCACTTGGAAGCCAACCGTGATTTATTTTTTCAATCAAATTTACAATATGGCCTTTGACTCCCCTTGTTGTAAAATCTAAACAAATGACTTTATCAAAAACAAATGGATCGTTACGTGCAAGTGTTGTTGCAAACCAAAAACCCTCACCAAAATTTTCATGAGATGTAGTCATTAAAACATTAGAAACATTAAAAAGATCGTTATTGTTTATTCTTAGGTTCATAGTTTTCCGATAAGCATATTCTTCATCGAAACAATCTTCTACATAAACAGACAACTCACCAACAGCGCATGTGTAACCTACCTTTTTATCTACGCAAATTTCAATTGTATCATTTATCAAGTCTTTGTCTTCATTATTAGTAATTGAAAACAGAATCCAGTGGTTTTGAGGAAGTTGATTTATCCAGTCAGCATTCTTTCGAATATTGCAATATAGTATTTGCCTTTTATTAATAATCCCCAATATGAACATTAGTAAAAATTTGAGAGCTAAATATAAAGAAATTTGTAAAAATATTGTAACAAAGTAGGAGCGGAGAAACAGACCGAGAGCAAAAAAAATGAGAGAGAAGAATGGCCATCGTACTCCGCTCCCATTTTTTGTGCCCCTAACTGACAAAACTTCGAACCGGATGGGGAAATTCTTTTGTGAGATTTATCAATCCAGCGCGAGGCTATTGGTCAGGAAGATACAACAGTGGCGGCAAGGAACGCTAATACGGGCGAAGATGGCTTTCGGCAACGCCACGCCTCCTGCGGTTAGGACGAAGTGGAACTTCGTCCAGATTTGAGATGGATTTGCGACTCTTCATCTCTATCTTCGTTCCCGAACTGCGAATAAAACTCAAGAAATCAAATGATCGGTAGCCTCGCCCAGATAGTAGCATTAGTAACCTACGGAAATGACTTCCTTAAGAATGGAAAACTGACCGTAGATTTTTATCCGGGGAATTCAACCTTCCAGTTTTGCAATAGAGTGGATTTCAAGGAAATTGTGCAGACGCCCTTTTCAACGAACATCCAAGAAACTCCAGTGGCAGATGATCCACTAAACTGGTTACATAAAATCAAAGCGGACGGATGCAATCGTTTGAGGCTTTTTTTTCAGCATTCTCAACAAAATGAGGGCAAGACAAAAGACTACAAGTTAGCGGGAATGGTTGGTGGCGGCGGTTACTGGTACATCGAAGCAGTGTATACAAGCTATTCCGACCTTTGGTACAACTATTGGAAAGGAACTCAGCCTGACGATCCGGATCAAAAAGTCTGGAGTGTAACCTATGGTCTTACGCACAAGCATCAGCCTATAATTGACTTCCAGGTAGACTGTGTAACGGTAAGAAAAAAGTTGCAGCGAACATTAACAGACATCGCCAATTTCGCGTTCAGGCATGATTTGGAGTATTGGGGTAAATGGTATGACAATGCTTGGCAAATCCTTGACAGTCAAAATCCCGAACAATACTATTACCACAAAGACCTAATTCCCGCTAACTACGCATTGGCAGCGCGGCGAATTTTGTTTGCAGCAGGTACCGCATGGGCCTTTGGCGGTATGGGAACATGGAATGATTTGTCTTTCCCGAATAAGGAAGAAAACGACATCTATGAAAAACTATCTGAACGACTATACACTGAATTTAATGAAGCGATTATCACCGCCATAAACTCGTATTAAAAAACACCCCGAAAGAAACGAGACGACACCCCCGTTGGCCATAGTCTTCACCAAAAAATAAATAAAACGTTGTTCGGCGTTAATTTCTGATTATGCCGGAGGAGCCTGACAGACATTGCCCGTTGCAACCAATAAAATGACAAGGTATAAGGAAAGACGGTGCATTATTATTATACTTGTAGCCACATAAAATCATGCATTGTTTAATTTGCAGGACTTTGCGGTCTTGATTTTATAATTTATTTATTATCAATTCATTATCCTTGGCGGCTTTGCGCCTTCGCGAGAAACCCCTTTTGCACATTTTTATCCGGTGTGAAGTATAATTTTGTAGCTAAATTAATAATATTAACCTGTAAATCTATAGTTTTCCGGAATAGCTAGGTTTATTAAAAATACTTATTGATTTGTGGAGTATGTTTTTTGTAAACTTCCGGTTTTTATTGAGATATAGCTTATCGGTTTGATCACATAAATGCAAAGAAACCGAGCCGTGAGCGAAGTGAAAAAAACGGAGAATGCCCCGCACACTTCGCTCTGTTTCTCTGATGAATGCCTGCCGGGTTTGTCCCCCAACCCGCAAATCCCTTTTAATATTTATTTAAAACAGCACCTGCAAATTATTATTTATTATTTTTAGGTGGTTAAATCACTCCTGTAGCTTTTATATGAAGCGGCTGCTCCTGTTACTATTCTTATCCCCCGTTATTTTATTAGCCCAGACGCGGCGAAAGAATGTTATTGACTCTGCTAAGGATGCCGCAGCAATTAATCTGCAGCACATGTCTGCTTCAATGCAGAATAATCCGTGTACTAAAGTGGCGGAATTACGTACGATTGATAATGGTGAATATATTACTACCGTTGTTTTTCATCATATTATTACTGCAGCAGATTCCGCTGTTCGTGAAACGGAAACAATAACTGAGCTTCACCCCCTTTCTGTTGTTAAATTCCATACAGAAGATATTCCTGTTAGTAAACCGGGAATAGTAACCCTTCCACCCCCTCCCGTTTTTAGAGCGGTAACAATAACAGCCCTTCCACCCCTTCCTGTTTTCAAATTTGATACAGAACATATTCCTGTCAGCAAAGCGGAAATAGCGATGACCCTTCCACCTGTTCACTTTAGTCAGGCAGAAAAGATAACAGCCCTTCCCCTTGTTACATTAAATACAGCAGATATTCCTGTCTTCAAAGCGGAATTAGTAACGGAGCCCCCACGCATTTACTTTATTCAGGCGGATTCAATAACAGGTCTTCAACCCCTTCCCGTTGTTCAATTACATACTAAAGATATTCCTGTCATTAAAACGGAAATACTAACCCTTCCACCCCCTCTCGTTTTCCGGGTAGATATAATATCAGATCTTTCACCCTTTCCCCTTGTTAAATTAAATATGGAAGTTATTCCTGTAAGAAAAAGGGAAATAGTAGTAACTTTTCCTGACATTTGGGAAATCAGGACACCCGTTGCAGAAATGCATCTTAGTGAGGACGGGTATAGTTTGCTGCAAAAACTGGAAGGTTATTCACCTGAATTGTATTCACTGAATGACGGGGGCTTCACGATAGGTTTTGGTTTTTTTGTTCCCTATAAAGAAGGCGCTAAATGGGGCAAGGGTATCACATTGGATGAGGCTGAACGCATACTTCAGCAGAAAGTGCCGGCATATGAAGCCCAGGTAAAGGAATATGTAAATGTCCCGCTGACGCAACGTGAATTTGATGCGTTGACACTGTTAGCCTATAACCTGGGCGGTTTTTCAAAAGCAACCAGTATTATTAACGATATAAACAACATGGTTGATTTTGATCAGCTGCAGAGCGACTGGAAAAGATTTGTTCATTCCAAAGCGCCCAACGTAAGTAAGGGTTTGATGAACAGGCGCAAAGACGAACTGGAAGTGAGGAAAACATCAAATTATCAGCCTGACAGGAAAATTCAAATTTTAAAAGTTAGAAAATAATGAAAAGACATCTGTACACTTTGGCAATATTGTCTGTTTTACTGTGGAATGGTACATGCTCCGCGCAGGCAACAGATACAACTAAAACTATTAATTCCTTATTTATGTGCTGGCGTGCGATAAGCCATGAATACTCGGCTATTTATGGATTGGAGGAAGAAGAAATAAAAAATTATTCTAAGCAAAAGGTATGTTTTAGCAGAGATAGTGCTATCATGTATTATGGTGCTTTATATGCCCCGAAATACTCAGTTAAAAAGGTTAACGCTGAAGATTTTGCGAAGAATAATTTTGATTGCAGCAAAATAAAGCTGGGTATAATGAAGGACAGTGTTTATGAAATTACTATTTCATCAGTCACCAGGCCATCGCAAAATGGGGCCGTTCATAAAATGACGGACGTGATAGCATTCGACGGAGATTACGTCTATATAGTTAAAGATGGTGTTATTTTTAAATTGTATGACAGTAACTATAAAGCTGCACCCAGGTCTTCAAATTGAATACAGGATTCTTAATTGGTTATGTAACTTCAATAGAAGCTTGCTTTACGGAATCAATACTGGTGAATTTCATTCGTGCCGGACAATAACAGCAACACATGTAGTAATCGTGAAGAACGTTGCCTGTGGCGGATTTTAAAAGCGCATAGTGCAAAAAATAGTCCAAGAATTAAACTCACGGACAAGCTCATCACATAAACACATAATCACGTTTGTTACCCTACATAATACATCTTCAGCTGACCCTTGCCCTTCGCATCTATTTCTCCTCTGTATTCGCAGCTAATCTTATCCTTTACCAGTTGATAGGTGGTCTGTGATATATTTATCTTTCCTGCTTCGCTATTCTGTTCCATTCTTGCTGCCGTGTTCACAGTATCTCCCCATATGTCGTAGGCGAACTTCTTTACACCAACGATACCTGCAACAACGCTACCACTATGTATTCCTATTCTTATCTCAAAGGTGCTACTCCCTAACTTAGCTAACCTATCCTGCATGAAGCCATTTAATTCTATGGCTGCTCTTACTGTATTCTCTGCATGTTTGGGGTCTGCTGTGGGCAAGCCTGCTACTGCCAGATATGCATCACCTATCGTCTTAATCTTTTCAATGTTATACTTACCTGTTATCTCGTCAAATGCTTTGAAGCAGGCATGCAGTTCATCAATCAATCCCTGTGGGCTCATTTTTTCACCTGCATGGGTGAAGTTCACAAAGTCAGTAAAGAGCACGGTTACATTATCATAATGTTTTGCGGTAGTGGTGCCCGTTGTTTTTAGCTCAGCGGCTACCTCTTCAGGCAGTATGTTCAGCAACAGGTCGTCAGATTGCTTCCTCGCCGTTTCTGACTTGCGACGCTCTTTAACTATGAAGAAAGAAAAGCCTGCCAGTAGCAGTATGCCAGCAATACCCATATAAGTATAGCTTTTCTGTTTTTGCAAATTGATAGTTGCTATCTTCTCTTTCTCCGCTGTCTTTAAGCTATCGGTAAGGTGCTCGCGCTCATATTCATTCTTCATTTCCATTTTTACTAAATTCTCCTTATTCTCCCTTGTAAACACAGAGTCTTCTATGGCGTGGTAGTTATCAGAACATTCCATTGCTTTTTTGTAATCCCCAATTAGCTTATACGCTTTGGCAAGAGTTTTATAACTACCTCGCATAATATCAGGTGCATTTATTTCTTTATTTAATACAAGGCTCCGTTCAAGGTAGTCAATAGCTTTTCGTAGCCTTCCGGTCTTATTGGCAGGAATTATCTCATCCTGGATTGCCTGCCTGGTAGATAGATTTTTTGAAACAGGCAATTCAATCATTGCTGAAATATTGTTCTTATTTACGGAGTCGGTTGCTAACGAAAAATATGCATTCCCAATACATCTCAAATCCCATGCTAAATTGCTCTTATTTCCAATTTCACGGTTAATATTTAAAGCTATGTGCGCATATTTAATAGCCATTACAAAGTTTTTCTCATCAGCATATATACCTGCAATATTTCCTATAATATTAGCAACGCCATTCTTTTCACCTATTTCTTCAAATAATTTTAATGCTTCAAAATAATATTTCATTGCATTTGAATAGTCGCCTTTGCCTTCATATACAACACCCACACTGGTAGTAGACCTTGCAATACCTTGTTTATCCTGTATTTCCCCATATACCGTCAAGCCTTTCTGACAATATTCCAGCGCTTTAGGGTAATCGTTTTGCTTACTATAAATGTAACCGATATAATCGTTAAGTCTTGCGACGCCAGCTTTATTGCCGTTTTCTTCAAACATTTTTAATGCTTTAAAATCATACGCTAACGCTTTAGGATAATCACTTTGTAGAAAGTATATAAGTGCGATATTGCCTGTAGCTACTGCTATTCGTGTTTTATCTCCGATTTCTTCGAATATTTTTAAGGCTTTAGAATGATATTCCAATGCTTTAGGATAATCACTTTGAGACTGATAAATATTGCCAATATTCCCAGTGGCAGAAGCAATACCTTTTTTAAACCCTATCTCTTCAAATATTATCAACGCTTTTTTGCAATTGGCCAAAGCGTTTGGATAATCTGATTTATTCTGATAATTTACTCCTATGTAATTACTTGAAGCTGCAATTCCTTTTTGCCAATTAAGTTTTCTAGAAAGGTCTAGTCCCTGGTGTCCATATTCTAAACCTTCATCTGGACTAATGGTTGAATATCCTGCTGAAAGGTCTTTCAATAAATTCACCTTGTTGGTGTCCTCCTTTTGTTTGGGTAACTCTTTGAGTAGTGAGTCTATCCTTGCCTGCCCTTGCAATTGGGCATAGAGGTTGTCACTAATTATTGTGAGGAGCATTATCAGTAAGACCTTTATATATAGCCTCATAATGTCAATTTTGGCTAACAAATTACTGTTTTATTTTGAATAACAAATTATAGATTCAAGCGCATGTCCTTCTCAAATGAAACCTTGTTGTGCCGAATGGTCTGAAGGCATCCGGTAAAACGGATATAAATCCATGCTCCGAATGGCATTCAAAGTTAGAGAGTGGAATAAATGATAAAAGCCCAATTAAATTAATTCTATTGAGCTTTTATCGGGATGCAGGATTTGAACCTACGGCCACAATCGTCCCAGCATTGTATGCAAAGATTCATTAAAAGCACTTTACTGTGCTTGATTGTAGCATAAGTCAAATTTAAGTGGTTAAACAATAATAGACAAATTGAGCGGTCTGGTCACCTTCGTGGTCACCAGATAATGGGTCAGGCCGGTACATCCATATTGATAAAGTATGCTCCTTTGGGCTATGTGTAATGCCAACGAAAATTTTAGATTGAAGATAAAGTAATGAATAATTTCGGATCGATTTTTTTTATAAGTAAAAACAACACTTTTTATACTGACGCACAAAACAATTGCAGCTAATTACAATAAGGAAAGTAAGGAACATTCGCTATGGCGCTTCCCAGGACTTCAATGCATTTTTTAAGGCATATTATATTAGTGGGCATAAAAAAGCAGCAACAAATAATGTGGAACTAATCGATTTTCAATTGCTCATGACAGGAATAGAGCCTGCACAACCTTGCGAATACCAGATTTTGAGCCGCAAACAAAAACGCTCCTAACTTAGTAAAAACATCACTTTTTATACCGTGAAAAAGATAATGTTGCTGTTCTGATAGTAAAAGTTAAGCATCAGCAAAGTGCAAAAAATAGTGCAGGAATTAAACTAACCCACATAGTACATCTTCAACTGCCCCTTACCCTTCGCTGCAATTTCGCCTCTGTACTCGCAGTTAAACTTATCCTTCACCAGTTCGTAAGTTGTTCCTGAGATATTTACTTTTCCTACTTCGCCGCTACTTTCCATGCGGCTTGCTGTATTTACAGTGTCGCCCAGGTTGCTCATAGTCTTCCCAAAAATAAATAAAATTTACAGTTCGGCGTTAATCTCTGATTACGTCGGAGCGGAAGCAAATCTCCGATTTGCAAATGTGAAAAATAAGAGCGAAGAAACAGAGCGGGCCACCTTCGCTGAAAAAGCTACGGCGGCTGAAAGAGGGAAAAATAAAAGCGGAGAATGACCAGCGCTCTTCGCTCCCCGCTCTTCGCTCCCCGCTCTTCGCTCCCCGCTCTTCGCTCTCATTTTTGTGCCTCGAACAGAAACGAACCTGTACATCCTTGCGAATACCAGATTTTGAGTCGCAAACAAAAACGCTCCTAACTCAGTAAAAACAGCACTTTTTATACCGTAAAAAAGATAATGTTGCTATTCTGATAGTAAAAGTGAAGCATCAGGAGCATAGTGCAAAAAATAGTGCAGGATTTAAAAGAAGAGTTATGCAACATTGCCGATTGTCGCTCCAGCTATGCCCCAATAATGTTATGAAATAGACCATATCCCAGGCCATATAAGGCACAAATTGTCTGGTGAAATACAGTAGCGGTTATTAATTCTGCTTAATAAATTTTTTAACAATCCTTGTCTTACCTGATTCAATAGCCAGGAAATAAATACCGTTTGGCAAAGCAGCGATTGAAAGGGTTTTTCGAACAGCGTTATTTACAACTGCAGCAATATCCGATATTATGATTTGTCCGATAGTATTTTTCAACGAAATCTTATAATTTCCGTTCTCCATACCTTCCATGTCTATATATACGGTATTGCCTGCAGGGTTTGGAGATACACTGACTTGCGATAATTCAGTCATTGTTGGCATGCCGAGTGCGCCGCAGTTGACAACGAAATTTTTAGAGCAGGTGATACCATTGTATATCGTTTCATAAGTGTAAATGCCTGTTGTGGCAGGTAGCACCTTATTCCAATACCAATAAGAGGCGAGATAACTGGTAGTACTGTTGTGTGTCCAACTGGCAAATGTGGACCCGCCGGGATTAATTATGCGCTCACGTACTGTATCTCCTGGAGTTTCATTCCTGAGAAAAAAATAGAACTTAGCGGTAGCTCCGGCGGTAAAACAACTGTCCTCATTTGGAGTTTCGGTGGTGTCGCAGCCAGGAAGAATTGCCGGCAAAGAATTGACCTGGGCTTTTATAACTGCAGGTTCGGTATAGGGTTTCTGCGCTACCCACCATGTAGCGCCACCTAACGAATTGCAGGTGCCTGCCCATGGGTCTTTTAATGTAGCGCTGGAACTCGTGCTCCAGACTTCAAAATGTAAATGTGGTGCCGTACTGCTGCCTGAACTGCCCACTACCCCGAGGAACTCTCCGAGACTCACTGTTTGCCCTGCAATCTTGGAAGTAAGGGAGAATTTTTTCATGTGCCAGTATAATGCAACCGAACCATCAGCGTGCTGGATAATGATGTAATTTGCTGTGTCTGTATTCATAGCGCAGTTTTTATCAAAATAGCCATCAGACTTTTGAATAATAGTGCCGGGGGCGGCGGCAACCACGTTGACCTGGTTATTATCCATTTTAAGAAATGGATAAGGGGCGGAACAAATATCTGTTCCCCTGTGGCCATCATAAGTAACAGTACCGCAATTATAATCTTTTACCCCTGGTGAAGTAGGATCCTCATCTACATAGTTGCCTATATAATAATAACTGCAATCAATTAAACCAGCCGAGGTCTGGAGCGGCCAGCTAAATAAAGTTGAGGTAGTTTTACGCTGCCTGGTATCTAATTTCAGCAACTTGATGTTTTCTGCAATCTGTTTTTCTATAAGCTCATATTGTTGCGGTGTGATACATGGATGCGCCGCATCATTGATGCCGGCAGGGTATTGTCCGCCTTCTTCACTTTGTGCTATACTTGTATTCTGCGCAAATGATCGTATTGATAATACGGTAAGAAGAATAAACAGGGTTGAGGAAAAGTAAATTTTAATCATAATCATGGCGTTTAAATGAATATAATGATAAGTAAAGTTAGTTGTTTTTTTTGAATGTATCAATAGTTTTATATATTTTTTCTCCGTTGTTGCAATACTGAACTCATTGTGTGACCAGGCGCTTTTATTCCAAATTGTACCTCGACCACTATACATTTAGGCATTCTCTTCACATACATTCATTCACAATTAAAGCGCTACCATGTCCAACCTCCTTTGTTCATCACACCTTAGAATTTAATCCTCAGTTGGTAGAGCATCATCTGCGTCCGCTCATCAAGTCCGTATATAGCTAAAATTTAGAAATCAATATTTACACGGGCTATCTGCCAATTTTAATAGAAGTGCGATATAATTCTTTGAACTAATGTATTCCATAAATCGATTCATAGATTTTAGCAATGACGGCTGTCATTACAAGTACATGGAAATTGCCATAATTTTATCTTTTAAAACAGATTATAAACTATGGAAAATATCACACCGCAAAGCTCATCAGCTAACAACAACGGGGTAGGCAAATGCCCTTTTTCCGGTGGAGATCTAAAGCAAAGCGCAGGCAGTGGTACGAGAAACCGTGACTGGTGGCCTAATCAGTTGAAATTGAATATCCTCCGTCAACACTCCTCACTGTCCGATCCGATGGGGGAGACTTTCAACTATACAAAAGAGTTTCTGAGTCTCGATATGGCTGCCCTGAAAAAAGACATCTTCGGTTTGATGACTACGTCTCAGGAGTGGTGGCCGGCAGACTATGGTCATTACGGGCCTTTATTTATTCGGATGGCATGGCACAGTGCAGGAACATACCGAATCCACGATGGTCGCGGTGGCGCTGGCAAAGGCGCTCAACGCTTTGCACCTCTCAACAGTTGGCCTGACAATGCGAACCTAGACAAGGCACGCTTACTACTCTGGCCGATCAAGAAGAAATACAGCAGGAAAATTTCATGGGCGGACCTGATAATCCTCGCGGGCAACTGCGCGCTTGAGTCAATGGGCTTCAAGACCTTCGGTTTCGGTGGTGGACGTAAAGATGTCTGGGAACCTGAGGAGGACGTTTATTGGGGTTCTGAAAAGGAATGGTTGGGAGATAGTCGCTATACCGGCGACCGGGAACTGGAGAATCCTCTTGCTGCTGTTCAGATGGGTCTGATTTATGTGAATCCGGAAGGACCTGGCGGGAAACCCGACCCGCTTGCCGCTGCAATTGACATCCGTGAGACCTTTGGCCGCATGGCGATGAATGATGAGGAAACTGTTGCATTGATTGCCGGTGGGCATACCTTCGGTAAGACCCATGGCGCCGCCGATCCGGGTAAATATGTTGGCCGCGAACCCGCAGCTGCTGGCATTGAGGAGCAAGGACTCGGTTGGAAAAACACATTCGGCAGCGGTAATGGCGACGACACCATAACAAGCGGCCTCGAGGGAGCATGGACAACGACACCAACAAAGTGGAGCAACAACTTCTTTGAGAATCTCTTCGGTTACGAATGGGAACTGACAAAGAGCCCGGCCGGAGCACATCAGTGGAAACCGAAAGGTGATGCAGGCGCCGGTACTGTGCCTGATGCACACGATCATTCAAAGCGTCATGCACCCTTTATGTTGACTACTGACCTCGCCCTGAGAATGGACCCGATTTACGAGCCAATTTCAAGACGCTTTTACGGGAATCCGGATCAGTTTGCAGATGCTTTCGCCCGTGCATGGTTCAAGCTGACACACAGGGATATGGGTCCACGTACTCGCTATCTTGGTGCCGGGGTGCCTGCCGAAATATTGATTTGGCAAGACCCGATACCAGCCGTTACGCATAAACTGATCGATGATCTTGACATCGCTTCACTGAAGAGTCAGCTGCTTGCTTCAGGACTTTCAGTATCACAACTGGTATCTGCCGCCTGGGCGTCAGCATCCACATTCCGTGGCTCCGATAAACGCGGTGGTGCAAACGGTGCACGCATTCGTCTTGCCCCGCAGAAAGACTGGCAAGTAAACAATCCTGCTCAACTGTCTAAAGTTTTAGAGACACTTGATGGTATCCAAAAGGAGTTTAACAATATTCAGTCTGGCGGCAAGATGGTTTCTCTGGCTGATCTGATAGTTTTGGGCGGATGCGCCGGCATTGAGCAAGCTGCAAAGAATGCAGGCCATGATGTGAAGGTGCCTTTCACTCCGGGACGCATGGACACGTCGCAGGAGCAGACAGATGTTGAATCCTTCGCGGTCCTCGAGCCGGAGGCAGATGGGTTCCGCAACTACATAAATACCAAACACACTGTATCGGCAGAAGAAATGCTGGTGGACAAGGCTCAACTTTTGACCCTGACCGCGCCCGAGATGACCGTTCTCATTGGTGGTATGCGTGTGCTGAACACGAATTTTGATCAATCTCAGCACGGCCTCTTTACCAGGCGTCCGGAGGCGCTCACGAATGACTTCTTTTTGAACCTGCTGGATATAGGCACAAAGTGGAATGCCATTTTGAACTCCCGGGACGTTTTTGAGGGTCGTGATCGCAAAACAGGTGAACTCAAATGGACTGGTACCCGTATCGATCTCATCTTCGGTTCTAACTCAGAGCTTCGGGCCCTTGCCGAGGTTTATGCTTGTGAGGATTCCGGGGAGAAGTTCATACAGGACTTCGTCGCTGCATGGTGCAAGGTGATGAACCTTGACCGCTTCGACCTGGCCTGATTTCAGTGCTGTGTTATTTTGTTTTAAAAGGTGGCCTGAACTGGTCACCTATTTTCATTCTTATTGTAAATATGCGGGTTGATCTGTAGTAAATTTCACTTGCACAGAATTCCCTGTTCGCATGAATTATACCAAAACCTGGGATAAATTAGTCCGAAAAATGAGGGTTAGAGATAACATCTCCCTTTAGGGCTGGGGCTTATTGGTAAATGAGTTTAGACTAATTTGAAATGAGTATTGGTATTATGCCTGTTGGGAGTCTGAAAATTTAGCGCGTACCAGACTACACCTTTCGACATAGTCTGCTACACTTGCGTATAGTTAGTCGTCCATCAAAAAGTCTGGAATCCGCGTCCATTCTATGTTTTGAGAAAAAATCGTTCAAATAAACTACAAGCTATTTGAAAAAGTTGCAAAAAGCTTGCAATTTAGAGTATGCTTACGCCTCAGAAAA
>CAISOH010000232.1 GCA_903887005.1 uncultured Bacteroidota bacterium
GGGCGAAGAAACGATGGCCCACCCGGGATCAAAAATATATGGCGAGGAATGAAACAATTACATGCAATGATGACCGCCTTTGAGATACACCAGCTAAACTTATCCACATTTTAGTTTTGGGTAATGGTAAGTTGAAAAAAGGAGGGGAATGTGTTACGTACCTCACAATGTATCCTGTCATTTTCAAAGAGCTTGTGCGCAGCAAATTGTTTACTCAGGATGACAGGAATTTGATTGGGCAATAGTACCCTGAACCTTGAAGGGAGTGACACAACGGACGATGATAGTACCACAAATGCCAAGTACCATCCTTCGCACACGTATTTTACTTAGTCCTACAAATGTACCTTCACACTCATCCCCTGCTTCACCTGCATAATACCGGTGGTAATAATAGTATCGCCTGCTATAAGGCCCTGAATAATCTCTACCTTGTCGTTAGTACGGGTGCCAATCTTTACAGTGACTAACTTAGCTTTACCGCCCTTTATTACGGCTACTTCCTTATCCCTGTCGGTAGGAATGACGGCCTGGGAAGGGATAAGCAAGGCGTTCATATTGTTTTCAAATGGGATCACCACATTGGTAAAGGAACCGGCTACCAGTTTATGGTCCTCATTCTGGACAAGGGCGCGCACTTTGAGCGTACGTGTCACTGCATCGGCCGATGACTCTATAGCGCTTATAGTACCGGAGAATGTATCTAAGCTTCCGCTAACGGTAAATGTTACTTTTTTGCCGGCAATGACCTCATCCCGGTATTGGTCTGGAATAGTGAAATCCATTTTCAATATACGGGTCTGTTGCAGGGTAGCGATAATAGTTGCCGGAGTTATTACGGCCCCTAAGCTTACATTCCTGATTCCGATCCTGCCGTCAAACGGTGCAATTATAGTGGTCTTTCTTAATTGCGCCTCAGAATAAGCCAGGTCAGCGTCTATAGATTGTATCTGTGCGGTTGTGGTTTCGTAATCCTGCTGGCTGATGCCGCCTATGCGCAGCAGCTCGGCCTGCCGGTCTTTAATTTTTACCTGTAGTTGCCGCTGGGCAATTGATTTTTGTACCTGCGCCTTGATATCATCATTGTATATTGTCAGTAATACCTGCCCCTTCTTAACCTGAGTTCCTTCATTAAAAGTAATACTGGTCACACGCCCGGAAACTTCGGGCAGTATTTGTATTTCTTCGTTTGCCAGCAAAGATCCGCTTGCAGTATAATCGCTTTGAAACGGTTGCGCCTTTACAATGAAACCTTCCGCATTAAGCACATTAGGTTTGGAAGGCTTGTTTATTTCCTCTTCCGGTTTTTTGCTGTTGCAGGAAATCAAGCTGCAGGCAATAATTATGATAATAGGAAATGTGATGTAATTCATTGTAATAAACTTCATAGACCAGGATAAAGGTTTTTGCAAAGATATTCATTGCCTGAATAATATCGGCCAATTGCCTGTTATTAACTCAAAAGTAAAAAAATAAAATTTTAATGTGCTAATTGACAGGGAAATACAACAAAATATTTTAAAAAAGCATTTAAAATAAAAAAATTACTGTACTTTTAATGAAATTTTCATTATATTTGCAGACTATTTATGCTTTTTAAAAGTACCTGGCGATATCAGTTTTCCGTACCTAAAGAACATTTGAGGTACCACTTTCTTGGCAATCATGTCAGGATACATGATATGGATTTTGAGGTATTTGAAGAAAATCATTCATTGCATATCATTCCTCAGACGGAGCAGGTTTATGCTTTAAAAACCTTGCCGGTAACTCATGTAGAACTTAAGGAAGACGGCAACAAAACAAAAGTGGTAGTGACTACTTCCATGCGTAAGCTTGATTCCGGTGGCCCTTTGCTGGTGCTTTGTTTCTGCGGATTCCTGGTAGTCGCCTCTTTTGGCCTTTTATTTGTTGGTAAGGATCCTTCCATCACCTACGCACTCAATGGCATGGCCCTGGCTATTTTTACTTTGTTTTTCATTCGTATGCAATTGGGCTATTTCGACTATGTACGTAAAATACGTGATTTCATTAAGTACAAAGGTGAAAGGGTTACTACAGATGTAAGACGCCAGTTGTTCAAACATAAGGTGCACTAACGAGATATTCCTTACATAACCATTTACATGGTATTTTCTGCCAGACAAATACTCCAACTTTCTTAGTCCTGACGAATATCATCTTGTTTTCACTTAAATGGCAAAATGAAAACAAGTATATTTGCGCTATTATTTAATATTATTTAACCTTAAAAACATACATAAATGAAAGTAACCGTAGTGGGCGCCGGCGCTGTTGGCGCTACTTGCGCTGACAACATTGCCCGCAAAGAACTGGCTGAAGAACTGGTATTAGTGGATATTAAAGAAGGCTTCGCTGAAGGTAAAGCTTTGGATATCACACAAACATCATCATTGCTGGGATTTGATACCCGTGTAACCGGTGTTACCAATGATTACAGCAAGACCGCAGATTCTGATGTAGTGGTTATCACATCCGGCATTCCCCGCAAACCAGGAATGACCCGCGAAGAGCTGATAGGCACTAACGCTCGCATTGTGGAGGAAGTGTGCAAAAATCTGCTCCAATACTCTCCAAATGCCATTGTAGTAGTAATATCCAACCCCATGGACACTATGACTTACCTGGCGCTGAAATCAACCGGCCTTGATAAACACCGTGTTATTGGCATGGGTGGCATATTGGATAGCTCACGTTTTAAATGCTATCTGCAGAAAGAACTGAACTGCTCGCAAAATGACCTTCATGCTACTGTAATCGGCGGCCATGGAGATACTACCATGATACCGCTTACACGCCTTGCAACACTCAACAGCACTCCGGTTTCTAATTTACTGAGCGCCGAAAAACTGAAACAGGTTGCTGCAGATACCATGGTGGGCGGCGCTACGCTTACCAAATACCTGGGCACATCAGCATGGTATGCTCCCGGCGCTGCAGGAGCGGCTTTGGTGGAATCCATCATCCGCAATGAAAGGAAGGTTTTCCCTTGCTGTGTTTACCTGGAAGGCGAATACGGTCAAAGCGATATCTGCATGGGTGTACCTGTAGTAGTTGGCAAAAACGGCTGGGAAAAAATAATTGATTATAAGCTGAATGAAGAAGAGCAGGCTGCTTTCAATAAATCAGCCGATGCAGTACGCAGCATGAACAAAGTGCTGGATACTCTGGTGACTTCTTAATTGCGCAATTGCTTAATTGCTTAATTGCTCAATGAATTGAAAATGCCTCGCTTGATGCGAGGCATTTTTGTAAGTATCTGTTTTTTACATTTCCACATTAACTCATTTTCACATTGCATTAAGCCATTGAGCCATTACGCAATTAAGCCATTATTTAATTTTAAATGCCTTCTTTACCTTCGATACGTAGTCCAGTTTTTCCCAGGTAAAGAGCTCAACTTTCATGTTCTTTGTTTTGCCGTCAGCGCTTTTGAAAGTCTTGGTAACGGTAACCGGCACACGGCCCATGTGGCCGTAAGCAGCGGCTTCGCTATACATAGGCTGGCGCAATTTCAGGCGCTCTTCAATAAAGTAAGGGCGCATATCAAATACTTCGCTTACAACCTTAGCTATCTCCCCGTCACTCATTTCCACTTTAGCAGTACCGTAAGTCTGTACATAAATGCCCATAGGCTGCGCTACACCGATAGCGTAAGATACCTGAACCAATATTTCGTCAGCAACACCGGCAGCAACCAGGTTCTTGGCAATGTGCCTCGTAGCATAAGCGGCAGAACGGTCAACCTTGCTTGGGTCTTTACCGGAGAATGCGCCACCGCCATGAGCGCCCTTACCACCATAAGTATCAACAATGATCTTACGGCCTGTAAGTCCTGTATCGCCATGAGGCCCGCCGATAACAAACTTACCGGTTGGATTAACGTGATACTTTATCTTATCGTTGAATAAATGTTTGTGCTGTGGATAGCTTTTTAATATGCGGGGGATAAGAATAGACTTAACATCCTTCGTTATCCTTGCCTGCATTTCTTTTTCTTCCGCAAAATCATCATGCTGCGTGGAAATAACTATTGCATCAATGCGCACAGGTTTGTTATCATCGCTATATTCTAATGTAACCTGGCTCTTTGCGTCGGGACGAAGATATTTCATCTGCTTCCCTTCGCGGCGGATGGCTGCGAGCTGCAACAACAGATTGTGCGCGAGGTCGAGCGCAAGCGGCATATAATTGTCAGTTTCGTTGGTAGCGTATCCAAACATCATACCCTGGTCGCCGGCGCCCTGGTCTTCTTTTTTCTTTTTTTCAACACCCTGATTGATATCGGCTGACTGCTCGTGAATAGCTGAAAGCACGCCGCAGGAGTGCGCTTCAAACATATATTCGCTCTTGGTATAACCGATACGTGCTATCACTTCACGCGCAATGGTTTGCACATCTATATAAGTGTTACACTTTACTTCACCGGCCAGCACTACCTGGCCGGTAGTTACTAAAGTTTCGCAGGCTACTTTAGCCTGTGGGTCCCACGCGAGGAAATTATCAACAAGCGCGTCTGATATCTGGTCGGCGACTTTATCAGGATGTCCTTCCGATACTGATTCTGAGGTAAAAAGATACGACATTTTTGATTTAAGATTTTTTTGATTTATGAATTGGGCTGCAATTTATGTATTGTTTGTGTTTATATCAAATTATGTGCTAATAAAGATTGTTAATTACTTTTTTAATGGCCGAATTGCATAATGGCTTAATTAATGTGGCAATGTGTGTATCGGCCCTATTATATGTGAGACTTTATTCCCCAAGTTTGCGAACTAAGAAAAAAGAAAGGATCAATATTAATAAAATAGAAATCCCAAGCGAGGCTGATATTAATTTATAGTTTTTGTTTGATTTTTTAAGCCCTCTAAGTTCATTAATATTGTTTAAAATATTCTCCATCCGGGAAAAGGCTGTTTCACCTTTTATCACATAATCATAAGCCCCATATTTCATACTATCAACTGCTACTTCCAGTTTGTCCTGACCAGAAAGCATAATTACCTGGGTGGCGGGTAACAATTGCTTTATTTTCTTTAAAACTTCCACACCGTTTTGCGAATCTGGCTTGTTTGAATTCAGGTGAAAGTCAAGGACTACAATATCCGGGTTTAAATCAACATCTTTTATCGCGTCTTCACCGTTTGTAAAAACTTTTATTTGATAATCGAAGCGTTCTGCGAGATAATCCCTCAGCATTTCATTCTGGATTGGTTCATCATCAACCAGGAAAATATAATTTTTGCTTTTGGCTGCCATAAAAAATATTTAATTTGTTAGAAAATAAAATAAAAAATACAAATACAGATAAAAAAAACTTTAAGTTGATATATTAAAAAAATAATCCTTACACATCTTTATTCAATTCTTTAAAAGCCATGCTGCAAACCAGTTTTAGGTTTGCAATCAATGGTAATAATATATCGACATTTACTTTGTCATCAGATAATTTCTCAATTAATGCAATTTGGCTTGCTTCTTCCTTAACTCCCATATAAGTTAATTGTGGTTTCAACGAATGAGCGGCTATTTTTATGACCTTGTTGTCCCTGGTATTCATGCCATCCTCCAATTGGGCGAGTAGTTTAGGTGCGTTATCAAGGAACATTGCCGTGTATTTCTTTATTTTATCAGCATCGCCTCCGGTAAATTGCCTTATGAATTTAAGATCTATGACCGATGAAAGTTGCGTTGCGATGAGAGGGGTTACTATTTGAGCAGTTTCCCTTCCAACCGGAATTACATCTTTCATAACCTCGCTCATTTTTTGCAATAACTCGGTGGGTTTAAAGGGCTTTGAAACATGGGAATCCATTCCAATAGCATAATACTCTTTGACATCTTCCTGCATCACATTTGCAGTCATCGCTATTATTTTTACCTTGCTGGAACGCCCGGGGAGCGTCGTCCGAATTATTCTTGTGGCTGTCAGGCCATCCATAACAGGCATTTGTATATCCATCAGCACTATATCAAATACCTCAGTTTTAAGGCGGTCTATAGCATCCTTTCCATTTACAGCCATATGAATTTCTATACCCGGCAGTAAGTCATTCATTGTGTCTTCTGCAACCATCCGGTTGAATTCATTATCTTCAACCAACAGTATTTTCAGGGTTTTCAGCTGTTCCATCAGGGTCTGGTCCGGTTTTTCAGATTTTTTTTCATCAGCCTGTACTTCCGATGTATCAAAAACCATCACCGCGGAAAACGTGCTTCCCTTCCCTAATTCACTATGGATGAAAATATCTCCACCCATCAAGTTGGTGAGTTGCCTGGATATACTAAGGCCCAGGCCTGTGCCACCAAATTTTCGTGTAATATCAGAGCCTGCCTGGGTGAAGCTGTCAAAGACCGTATTAATATATTCAGGAGCAATCCCAATACCGGTATCTTTTACATCAAAGGAAATGGTCAATTGCCGGCTATCCGTTTTTTGCAAAACCGTCTTTATTTCAATATGTCCTTTTTCTGTAAATTTTATTGCGTTGCCGGCCAGGTTTATCAATACCTGGTTCAACTTTGTAGGGTCACCCTTGATCATTTGCGGCATTGCAGGATCAATATCAATAAGCAGCTTGAGTCCTTTTTCTTCCATTTTTGTATACAACATGTCGCTTATGCCCTGCAGCACTTCGCGAACATTAAAATCAATTTTTTCAAAGGTTACCTTACCGGCTTCTATTTTTGAAAAGTCGAGAATATCATTAATGATCACCAGCAAATTATCGGCGCTCATGCGAATGGCATTCAGGTAGCGAAGTTGTTCGGGCTTGGGTTCCTTAGAAAGAACGAGGCGCGTCATCCCTACTATAGCGTTCATTGGGGTACGGATTTCATGGCTCATATTAGCCATGAATTTATGCTTGAGCTGAACTGCCCTGTCTGCCTTTTCTTTTTCTTCCTGCAGTTGTTTTGTTCTTTCCTGTACTAAAACTTCCAGTTCTTTATTATGCCTGTCCAGCAGCTTGTTTTGGTTATCCAACTTCTGATCCTGGTAAAAACTTTTTATTGCTTCCTTTACAGTAAGTATCAGGTCATTTCCTTGCCACGGTTTAGTAATATAGCGATAAAGGTTTGCATGATTGACGGCTTCTGTTACCGCTTCAAGGTCAGAATATCCCGTTAACAGAACAGTATAGGTTGCCGGTGTAATCTCATGAATCCGTTTTAGCAATTCATGACCTTTGATGCCCGGCATCAGCTGATCGGAAATGACAACCGGAATATCATTACCAGCAGCCAGCAGTTCATTAATTAAATCAATGGCCTCTTCCCCGCTTTCAGCTAGCTCAATAGCGTAATCAGCGCCAAAATCACGCCCCAACTGCCCCTGAAGGCCATTCAGTATCACGCGTTCATCATCAACACACAGTATTATTCCTTTTTCCATTATTTAATCATTAATCAGGTTTATTAATTCGGATTCGTTCCAGGGTTTGTAAAGACATTTAATGCCTTTATCTGAGTGTTCAATTTCCTGAATTACCTTGCTGTCGATATGACCGGTGAGCAGAATGGTTTTTACATTTTTCACTCGTTTACGCACCTCCTCCAGCAGCTCGTCTCCCTTCATTCCGGGCATCAGCCAATCAGAAATAACTACATAAATCACATCTGCATCTTCGCCCCGGAGTTCATCAATAATTTCCAGCGCCTCTTTGGCGGATTCGGCAAATTCATAGTTAAAATTATTACCGAAATTTCTTGTCAGTTGTGAATTGAGGCTGTCAAGAACGATTTTCTCATCGTCAACACAAACTATATTTAGTACTTTTTTCATATTTCTTTTATTATTGGAAGTTTGACATAAAACGTTGTCCCTAATCCTTCCACTGAATCGAAGGATATCAAAGCAGCATGCTCATGCAGAATATGTTTAATGATATCCAAACCTAAACCGCTTCCCTCACCCGAAACTTTAGTAGTAAAAAAAGGTTCAAATATTTTCTCTTGAATCGCTTTTGGGATTCCTTTACCGGTATCTTTGATACTTACTGTGATGTAGTCGCCCTCCTTTTTTATACCTATAGTCAATATACCTTTATTGTCCATTGCCTGCAATGCATTTATAATAAGATTAGTCCACACCTGGTTTAGCCGATCGGGATATCCTGAAATTTCAGGCACATTTTCATAATTTTTGATTAACTGAACACCCTGCTTAATACGGTTATGATAAATGGTTAACACTGTTTCGAAATTATCACGCAGATTGATGGTTTCCATTTCTTCACTGCCTGTAGTATGGAGGTAGGTTTTTAATGCTTTTACTATGCGGGAAGCTTTGTCCACTGCGAGCAGTATAGTTTGATTATTGCGCCGCTGGTTAAAGATATTGTAGGTGAGCATTACCAGTTTTTCAAAATGTTCCTGCTTAGCGAGTTTTTCCAGGCTGGGGGTAATTTCATATATACCTATCTGCACCAATCGGTCGGATATAAAATGTGAATTTTCGATTCCCAGAGCAGCAAACTTATTGCGCATATTTTTTTTTATTTCCCTTTCTTCTTTCGTGGATAATGTCGCATTGTCCGGATTTGTAGTCGCAATAAATTCTAAAAACATATCTTTTTCATTTTCATTTAGTGTTTTTGTTAACCACATAAAGGATAAAAGCACATCCTTAAAGGCATGGGAAGACTCCTCGGCAGAAGATTTAATAGCGCCCAACGGAGTGTTCACTTCATGCGCTACTCCTGCGGAGATTTGCCCTAAAACGGCTAATTTTTCAGAAGAAATAAGTTTGGTGAAAGTTTGTTTTACAATTTCCATGTTTTTGGCATTCTCCGTAACGAAATATACAAATAGCAGTAAAATCATCATTGATACAACGGCTACGTTGGAGATTTGAAATATCTTGGAAACACTAGGCGATACGCCGATGTTGAATTCCCTGGCAAAATAATCATCGAACCAAAACGAAATTCCGGCTAAGGTGATGTATATAATAAGCCACATAATACTCGCCTTTGTATTTTGGTATGAAATGGATAATACCATCGCCAGAATTGACCAAAGCATAACACCTCCGGAAACAACAAATCCTCCAAGCGTCCATTGAAGGATGAATGGCAGGAACATGCTGATCACAGTTTGAAAATTCCTGGCAAAAACAAAGTTCTTAGTATTGTGAAATATCAACAGGTTAATCGCAGTCAGAATAACGTATCCATAGGGTGTAATGGAAGGGTATGGGAAAGAAAAGAAGACCAGCAAACTGCCCCATAGAATTCCACCCATACTCATTCCAAGACCTTGATAGATCATGAATTGTTTTCTTAGAATGACATTTTCATCATCCTCAGGAAGACTCCCTATGTTAATAATTATTTTTAATGCGTTCATGATTTTCACCTTCGCTCCAAATACATTAATAATTAATAAAAAACCGTTTAGCTGTAAGAAATGATTTTATAATATTCATATTTTAGTCTTATTCCCGGAGATCATTATTCAATCGCAATGAATTTTTTCGTTATGCGGTTTCTGTAATTTTATCGCCTGCCTTATTAAATAAATACGCTTCATTAAAACTGAATCTGTAGTCCGGTTTCACACAGCTTCATCATCAATACAGACGATATTTAGTATTTTTTATATTAATTTTTAATTGGTATTTTTACATAAAAAGTAGTACCGACACCTTCATCTGAAACAAATGAAATTTTCGCGGAATGACTGGATAATATTCGCTTTATTATATCTAATCCTAACCCGCTTCCCTCTCCTGATATCTTTGTGGTAAAGAAAGGATCAAATATTTTTGACTGGATTTCTTTGGGAATGCCCGCGCCAGTGTCTTTGATACTAACCACTACATAATTGTCTTCCTTCTTAATACTGATAGTAAGGATTCCAATGTTATCCATCGCCTGCACCGCGTTAATGATGAGGTTGGTCCATACCTGGTTCATCTGGTCCGGGAATACGTTAACATTCGGTACTTCGTCATATTGCTTAATGACTTTGATCCCCTGCTTTATGCGGCTATGATAAATCGTTAAAACAGTTTCTATATTATCTTTAATATTGGTAGGCTCAGGAGTTTCACTGCTGGTTGTGTGAAGGTATGTTTTCAATGCTTTTACTACCCTCGCAGCTTTGTCAACCGCCAATATAATAGTCATATTGTTTTTCTGCTGGTTAAGCAGATTATAAGTTATCATGACAAGATCTTCAAACTGCTTTAATGCCGCCAGTTTTTTCATGGCGGGTGTAACCTCATAAAGGCCCACTTGCACCAGCCGATCGGCTATAAACCTGGCGTTTTCAATACCTGCCGCTTCCAGTCCGCTTCTTAATTCTCTTTTCTTTCCCCGTTCTTCTATGGTAGTAAGTGTTTCCGAAGCAGGAGTGGCAGAAGTTATAAACTCTACAAAAATATCTTTTTCTTCATGCGTCATTTTCGCAAGGACACCCTTCATTTTTTGGATGTTATAAGAATAAGCAATGGATGATTCCTCCGCTGAAGATTTAATTGCTCCTAAAGGTGTATTTACTTCATGGGCGACACCGGCCGCTATCTGCCCCAATACAGCCAGTTTTTCTGAATTCAACAACTTGCCATAAGTTTTTATCAGTTCTTTTGTAATACTTTTTTGGGCTTCGACGTAATATAGAAAAAGCAGGAAAATAATGCTGCCGTTAAAGAGGATATTTAAGAAAAGAAACAACTGTGTAACATTCTGAGGCCAGTTATGGCTAAAAGTTATCTTAAAATAATCATCGGTAAAGTATGCAGCAAGCGTAAACAAGATAAAAGAGATGAGCCAAAAAAAGCTGGACCTCGCATCCAGATAAGTGGCTGATGAAGCCAGGGCAAGTATGGACCAAAGCATAACTGCCCCTGACTGCTCAAAGCCTCCCAACCAACCTTGCAATGCAAAGGGGAGCAGCAAGCTGATAAAGGTTTGTATATGGCGTACGATAACAAAGCGCTTGGTCTTATAAAACAACCAAAAATTTAGCGCGGTCAGCAGCACATATCCATATGGGATTATCGCAGGCGGAAATACTTTGAATCCAAGGAGCAAGGTACCCCAAAGGATTCCCCCAACACTCATGAATGCGCCCTGATAAACAAGAAACTTTTTTTGAAAAGCCACTAATGCCTCATCGCTTTCGTCAATACCTATATCTATCAGTTTCATCTTTTATTAATGCTTATCTCCCTGTATATATAATTCAGTTGCCAGAAGTCTTGGTTGGAATAGTAATAACTCCTTTTTCGATTTGTTTATTTTTCTTTTCAAACCATATCCATATCCCTGAGATTAATATTGCGGCAAAAACCAGCACAAGTATTATGGCCATATCATACCTGTCAAAATTTTTTTTTTGATTGTTCGCCTTAAAATTCACATTGCAAACCTACTAACCGGGTATGGGCACAGCCAAATATTTACCGTTACAATGGCGTTTCACAATGTTTACAAAACCGTTTCATAAACGTAAATAATTTGTTTTCAACTAAATAAACAATTCATTTATCATACTGCCTAAGAATATCTTATAGCCAGTCATTAAGAAAACATGAGAAATTTAAGAAACAGAACCGATAAAAACTTGTTATCTTGATCAATTGATCATACGGAGTTGATTATTAAAACTAGTATGAATGAGCAGCTGAGATTAGAAGATACCCATTAAATATTTTCTATCCACTCGTCCATCATCCACTCCTTATCCATATTCAATTTTTTACGAAGCCGGAACTTGTAAATGCGGATTGTATTAGGAGATACACCAAGCATAGATGCCATTTCTTTAGGAGATAATTTTAGTTTTGAGAGGGTAATGAACCGTATTTCCGAAGGGGTCAAATCAGGTATTTTTTTCTTTAGATTGTTAAGGAAACCCTTATGAACCTTTTCAAAAAGTTTACGGAATTCGTCCCATTGTTCGTCCGTAAGCAATATTGCACCTTCCAGTTGCGCACGTACCTCAGAGTCTTTCTGTTCTTCATCTTCTTTTTTAAGTTGTTCTATTTGCCCGCTATATTGCTCAATCAGCTCATCTTTTTCATCTGCACTTTGCCTGAAGCTAATCAGTTTGGAAATAGCAATGGCCAAGTCGGCTTCTGCTTTTTCCTTTTCCACAGCCAGCTTTATCTTCTGTATTCTTTGCCTGCTTATAAAAAGTATGGCAATTACTGAAAACAGAATAATGATTATAATCAATGAATTACGTAATAACAACTCCCGTTGCTTCTCTAAATTTATGCGTTCCTGCTCTAACTTCTTCTGAACGTATTCAACCTTTTCATCTGCCCGTGTCTGATTGCTGGCAATTTGTTCCTGAGTCGCAGAGTCTTTTGCTATTATTACAGAATCGGCATATAAATAAGCAAGTTGTGTATTTCCTTTTGCGGCATGTATTTTAGCTGTTATTTTATACAGTTGCTCGGATAAAGCATAATCAGTTCGAAGGTACACTTCATTTCGGATGGTTTGTACTTTTTGTAACGTTTGTTCGGCCTTATCAATATTATTAAGCCTCAAGTAAGCATTGGCAAGAAAACAAATGGAAGCGATTGCATTTTTCCGTTGTTTTGTCTTAAAACTTATGCATACATTTTTTTCCAGTAACGGTATTGATTCAGCATATTTCCCCTGCATGAAATAGGTGGTTCCAATATTTCCTTCTGTAATACCAATCCATTCCTCTTGTTTATTTATGAGTGCATTATTGTGCGCAATATTGAAATAAAATAAAGAACTATCGTATTTTTTCATTTTCTGGTAGCATATACCAATTGTATTATAGGTTGTTGTGGTCAGGTCATACCTGCCCATAATTTTTGTTACCAAGGCTTCTTTCAGATATTTAATGGCCTTATAATAATCGTCATACCTAAAATAAGAGCCACCCAGTTCATAGGTATATAATCTTTTACCTGGAAAATGCTGAGGATTGAAATTCTTGTATTGGTTGTATGCCAGCAAATAATACTCGAATGCCAGGCTATTCTTGTTGCAATAATAGTAATAAAAATCACCTATATTCTGTAAAATATCAGCGTTTAGATATTGTGACCGTTTACTGTAGGTTGCCAGTAATCCCTTTAATTCGGCGTCAATATCATCAATATGTACCGTATTCCCTTGGCTGGCCTTAAATTTGCATTTTAATAGCTGTAATAAAACAACAAGTTCATCATCATTATTCTGTTCTGCCCATCTAATAATTGATTGAATTTTACCCGCCTTGATTTCATATTGTGGTATCTGGTAGAGTTCAGAATATAGTGAATCGGTAAAATAATACTTGCTGCAATAAGGCTTATTTAGCAGATACGTGGGTTGAGATGATGCCTTCAGACAACACAAAAGAAAAAAGAAGCACATTAATCGAATCACCGGGTATCCCATACGTGGCGCAAATTATTAATTTGCTTGCTGGATATCAAATCTTATTCATGCTAAGAATTGGATCAACAAACTTTTATCCGAAGTGGAATATCAAGCGGTCAATAAGTACTCGAAAGGAATTTTGGCAATAAACAAAACGACGTACCAGACCCTGATATCAATAACAGGGCCTGAAGCAACTATTCCAATTTCGTAAAAGGTTCATTTTTATCCTTGTAAAACAGCAGCAGACCTCCGCCTGCAATTACCAATACCACAGATAATATTTCGGCCTGGGTAGGATGGATAAAGCCCCAGTCGTACTTGTAATTTACCCGTATCAGTTCTACAAGAAACCGCTCCACGCCCACAAGTATGAGGTATGTGCCAAACATTTGAAGGGTGCGAGTGAACTTTTTCCGTAGCGCCCATAACAGAAAAAACAGCAGTATGCACGCTATGGCCTCGTAAACCGGCGTAGGAAAAACGCTTACCGGCAATACATTGCAATATTCACCGGTGCAGCCATGTATAGGCATACCCTCATGGCCTACATTGTGCGGGTAGTTCATGCCGAACAGCCACCTCGGAAGCCCCGCAGAAGCGGGAAATGCAGTATGGGGAGCGCCACTGGTCATCCGCAT
Organism: uncultured Bacteroidota bacterium; assembly: GCA_903887005.1. Lineage (GTDB taxonomy): Bacteria > Bacteroidota > Bacteroidia > Chitinophagales > Chitinophagaceae > Nemorincola. The sequence continues at coordinate 14,021 of CAISOH010000232.1, forward strand.
GGCAAAATCGTTATCAGCCGGAGTTGCAGCCCTTAAAGTTCCGAATGCGTCAGAAACATAGGCGGTATTGTAGATACCCCAGTCGCCATCGCCTGAAAACTGGCAACCCAGCCGACCAATGCCATAAGCCAGCATAATGCCGGGAGCAGCGGCATCGCACATATGCCTGAAAGGAATGCCATTCTTACGCGTATAAAAATAAAAACAAATAGTAGCCATAATGAGACCGCCTAAAAAGGTAAGCCCGCTTGATGAAGTAAGACTGTGTATAGGGTCTTTAATAAAATCGTCCCATGTTTCAAACGCATTGAACAATTTAGCGCCTGCCAGCCCGCCAACGGCGGCAACTACCACAACCTCGGTCATCAGATCGTGTGGATAAACAGCTACTTTTTTTACCTGAGGTTCAGGCAATTGTTCTTTTTTCTTCTCATGGTATTTGCTGTATCCGACTATAACCGCGCCTATAATTCCGGCGATAATATTACCCCTTGCAGACAATAAATAACCCATGGGGTCAGGAGATACCTCAGCCAGATGGCCAAACAGTCCGCCAATCTTGAACCCAAGCAGGAAACCAATAATAGCTGATGTAATTAATTCTGTGGAGGTAACCGGCTTGCCGATTATAAATGTTTGAATCTCCGGATGCAACAAACCTTGCTGTTCTTTCCTTTTTAACTCCTGCGATGTAGCCCATGCAGCACCTATAAAAGACATGGCCACAAAAAAACCGAACGTTTTAAAAATGCTGAGCCATTCAGGCATGGGCGTTCCGAAAAGACTCTGCAATAAATACTGGAAATCAGGATACATTTTTTTGGTTAATCAGTTAATTGGTAATTAATCGGTTAAAAAGTTAAATAGTTAATGAGGTTAAATAGTCGTAATCATTGGTTCAGTTTAAGTAAACCAGAAAGAGCGTAAAAGTAGTCAATAGTTATCTTTATCTGACCTATATAACTAAATGGAACATTTTGCTCTTTTCGATCACACATAGTTGCAAAAAAAATTATTGAATTTTAATAATTATATAATTGCGCATTTATTGTGGCATGATACACAAAGAAAAGTTAAAAAATATATTTTGAATCATAAAAAATAAATTTTAAATTTACTTAAAATTTGAACTTTGAAATCTTATATACTCACACTTTTAGCCTGTTGTAATACAATAATTGCTTTTTCACAGGGAAGCGCCGGCCTTATTGCACATTGGGATATGAATGGATCAGGCAATGATGTTTCAGGCAATGGCCATACCGGCCATTTGAATAATGTTACCCCTGTCGCAGGCATGTCGGGACTACCGAATACCGCCTATTATTTTAATGGAGTAAGTAGTGTAATTACGGCAGGTTATGCACCAGACTATAATACTCCAACACTTTCCATTTGTGCAACGATAAAAGTGATGGGTTTTTATTCCGGATTATGCCAGGATAATATGATAATTATCCGGGAAAATATGGCAAGCATGACAAATGATTTTGTGTTGGATTTTACTGATAATTATTTTACGGCCAGCTCTGATTGCAGTGTATTTGATTCAACTGCTGATGTTTTAAGAATGGGTTTTGGTAAAAATGAAGCGGCCTCTATTTCCGATCTTGAATACTATCCTACAATAGTAGAAAATAAATGGTATAAAATAGTATCTACATTCGATGGAGTTACATTTAGGATTTGGGTAAATGATACTTTAAAAAATACCTATGTTAGTTCAGGCTATCCTTTTGTTCCTAATACGGACAGTATCGCAATCGGGTATTGTATTTTTGGAGACCCAGCTACATATCCTTTTCAATTTAAGGGAATAATTGATGACATCAGGCTATATAATCGTGTATTATCTGATAGTGAAATTCACCTGTATGGACCGGGTGATACTTGCGGCTCAATTACCACTCAACCTTTACCTGTAGTTACTCCGGTAGGTCACAACGCCATATTCACAGTAAGCACAACCATTAGTTCACCCACCTATCAATGGCAGCAGGATGCTGGTTTAGGTTTCATTAATCTTTCAAATGCCGGCCTTTACTCCGGAGTTAATACTAATACTTTAACAATTTCCGGCGTTACATTCCCATTGAACGCATATCATTACAGATGCGTGATATCAAATACATTATGTTCTGACACCTCGGCATATGCAGTATTAACCACCACAACCGGAATAACCAATTTTATTACCAATGATGTGATATTTGTTTATCCAAACCCTTCCCGGGACAGGATCACTGTTCTTCTGCCCTATAGCTATGGACAAGGCTCCATTCAAGGGTCTATACAAATAACAGATGAATCAGGAAAGATCGTCACTTCACAAAATATAACCGGCAATACAACGATATTTGATTTGAGTAAATCTGCATCAGGAGAATATGTAGTAAAAATAAAAGTCGGGGAGCAGGTCTTTTATAAAAAAATATTTAAAAACTAATAAAATCCGTTAACTATGAAAACTTATATACTCGCCTTATTGGCATGTTGCAATACAATGATTGCTTTTTCACAGGGAAGCGCAGGCCTTATTGCCCATTGGGATATGAATGGTGGTGGGAGTGATGTTTCGGGCAATGGACATACCGGCCATTTAAACAATGTTACTCCTGCCATAGGAATGTCGGGGAAACCAAACTCAGCTTATTATTTTAACGGAGTGAATAGTGTAATTACCGCAGCTTATGCACCGGACTACAATACGCCAAAACTTTCAATCTGCGCAACGATAAAAGTGATGGGTTTTTATTCCGGATTATGCCAGGATAATATGATAATAATCAGGGAAAATATGTATAGCATGACAAATGATTTTGTGCTGGATTTTACTGACAATTATTTCCCAGCCAGTTCTTCCTGTAGTGTTCTTGATACAACGGCTGAAGTTTTAAGAATGGGTTATGGAAATAATGAAGCCTCTTCTATGTACGATCTTGAATATTCACCCACCATAAAAGAAAATGAATGGTATAGAATTGTCTCTACATTTGATGGCGTTACCTTCAAGATATATGTAAATGACAGCTTAGTAAATTCATATACGAGCATGGGATATCCATTTGTTCCTAATACGGATAGTATCGCTATCGGATACGATATTTTTGGAGATTTCATGACTTATCCTTTTCAATTTAAAGGGTTAATTGACGATATCAGATTGTATAACCGCGTATTAACCGATAGTGAAGTACACCTATATTATCCATCGGATACTTCCTGTGGGTATGTTACCGCCCAACCTGTATCAGTAGTAACTTCGATAGGACATAATGCAACGTTTAACGTAGGTACCACAATTAGTTCCCCGGCTTACCAGTGGCAGCAAGATGCCGGTTTAGGGTTCATGGATCTTACAAATGCCGGCGTTTATTCAGGAGTTAATACGAATTCTCTGCTAATAACCGGCGTCACGGGTATTTTAAACGGAGATCATTACAGATGTGTTATATCAAATGAAGTGAGCTGTGCTGATACTTCAGCGTATGCAGTATTGACAACCGGCACCTTAAAAGCTAATTCAATAACCGGAGATATGATATTTGTTTATCCAAACCCAGCCCAGGATAAGATAACTGTCCAACTACCTTATAGTACAGGGCAGGGCGCTAATCAAATCCAGGGAAATATTCTGATAACAGATGAGTTAGGACAGATTGTATCTTCTCAGGAAATAACAGGAAGTAACACAACCATTGATTTAAGTAAATCGGCGGCGGCAGTATATGTGGTTAAAATAAGACTTGGGGAGCAGGTTTTCTATAAAAAACTATTAAAAAATTAAAGGCTGTCATTCGCCTTTTTTGTCTTTTAACTTTCTTAACCATTTAACTTTCAAAGGAAGTTGTTAAGAAACTAATTTTTACTACATTTGCAATCCAGTTACGGTCGCGTAGCCGAGTGGCTAGGCACAGCTCTGCAAAAGCTGCTACAGCGGTTCGAATCCGCTCGCGACCTCACTAAATATGCAACATGCCTTGTAAATCAATACTTTACAAGGTATGTTTATTTTTGTGGTACATTCAATGGTTTAGTACCTGTAGTTTTACTTTTCTAAATGAATAATCAATATATCCCTGATATTAATTTGAGCTAATACTGACTTCCGTCAATGAAATGTGTGTATATACTGAATATTTTTGGATGCCAAAAAACTAACAAATGAAAAGGCTTTTCATAAACTCAACATACCTGTTAGACGGGATTCGTTTTGTTGCAAGGTTCTTAACCGTAATATTATTTATTTCATTAGTAACAATATATTTTAATCAGCCATCAGGAAATAGAAATTTGAATCCTTTTGTATTGCCATTATATGAAGCCATAATGGATATTTCATTTTATCTGGCATTGCTGGGACTTCTTATAGCATTCAAAAAAGAAGGACTGGGCGGATTTCTCACTATAGTTGGATTGCTGTCTTTTTCAATCTTTTATTATTTGTTGAAAAGCAAAATTCTCTGGAATATATGGATATTCGGGATTCCTGCTATTTTATTCCTTATATGCTGGTGGTACATAAATATTTCAGAGGATTATGATATTTATAGAGGTTAAACTAATATCTATAAAGAGGCTAATGCTTCTTCTCACTTTCTCTCTTCTCAGTTAAGACTATGATTAAATACATAGCTCCAATTAAGATGAAAATACTTAATAAGATATTATAACCTTTGAACTCACCGATCTTATTCATTGGAATGAACCATAAGGCGACAATTAAAAAAAGGGATAATAATAACTGCTTCATTACTTATGGGTTTTATTTCATCCTAAGAAAGTAATTCAGGTAAACATTATTTATTATGAAATACGTAATAAAGATAAGAAACAATATTATTTTACGGACTGATATTAATCAGGTATTTTTATGATTATTGTCA
>CAISOH010000233.1 GCA_903887005.1 uncultured Bacteroidota bacterium
ACCTCTTGATAAAAATGCTAAATAGAAATCAAAAGTAAAATAACCTTGAAACCGCTATATAGCAGGTCCCCCTTTAGGGGCTCAGGGGTTTACCTCTTGATAAAAATGCTAAATAGAAATCAAAAGTAAAATAACCTTGAAACCGCTAAATAGCAGGTCCCCCTTTAGGGGTCAGGGGTTAATCCGTTTCACCACCCTCAGATTATGTGTCCTCATCCTTAATGACTTACTGATGATACCCGCCTGGTCTATCCTGTCTATCACTACCCTGCCCGATGTATCCGTAGCATGAATGATATTTTCATTGTCGAGCAACATGCCAACATGCACTATTTTCCCTTCCCTGTCATCAAAAAAGGCAAGGTCTCCACACTGCGCATGTTGCAGAAAATCAACCAGTGTACCCTCCGAAGCTTGTTTATCTGCATCCCGCGGAATAGCATGGTTGCACAACTTGAATACCATTTGAGTAAACCCCGAACAGTCTATTCCTGCCGCACTTCTCCCACCCCATTGATAAGGAGCATGAAGATATTGCAATGCGGCATTTTTTAGCCCTTCACTGCTAAGTACAATATCTTTTAAATTAATTTTTTCCCCTTTGAACCGGCCTGCATCATTCATTGGAGTTATCCAGCCTCCTATTAATCCATATAATTCACTTCCAAGGGGCAACAACATTTCATTGCTGTCCATTATCAGCTTTCCGTTATGGTTACCTGAAAGATATTTTAGTGGTTTACGATATTCCTTTTTATCAATCACCTTTAATTGTGATTTTTTGCACCAGCCATCATAGCCATCCCATGTACAGCGTATCCGCGTCCAGTCTTTATTATTTATTTCCACTATCTCCGCCTTTTCACCAAACAAAAGTTGAGTAGTTTGCTCCGCACGGTGAGCGGGTTCGCCCCTCACAGGCATTACGGATACATTACAAATGGCATAAGCAAGTGGCAAAACCATAATCTTCAGATTAATTCTATAGGGTAAAGATAATATACACAATATTTCTGCTGCCGGGAAGTTTTAAACATTATGCATTTATATGTATGGACCTCCGTATTTCTATACGGAAATCTTTTGTTAACTTAGCACGCTAAATCTAAACCTGGCTATAATATTTTATTATTAAATATTTGGAAGGTCTTTAAAAATGAATATTTATCATATAAAATCTAAAAAAAATTATGGACTCAACCACAATACTGGTCATTGTCGTCTCGGCGATAGTGGCCTTAATAATAGGCATATTCGTCGGCAAAATGATTTTTGCCAAAAACACGAAACGGGATGTAGAAGAAGCGGAAGCAACAGCTAAAAAAACAATAGAAGACGCTAAAACACTTGCGGAAACACTAAAGGAAAAGAAAATATTAGAAGCTAAAGAACATTTTCTTCAATTAAAAAGCGCTCACGAAAAAGAAGTAACACAGCGAAATCAGAAATTAGCAGAAGGTGAAAACCGCTTAAAGCAACAGCAACAGGCAGTTAACGACAAAACCTCGGCAGTTCAGCGGCAGATTCAGGAAAATGAACAACTGAAAGAAAACCTCGAGCGCCAGACCGAATCGTTCAATATTAAACGGATCGAGCTCGACCGCCACCATGAAGAGCATGTAAAGCGCCTGGAAAAGGTAGCCGGACTGTCTGCCGAGCAGGCTAAGACAGAGCTCATGGAAGTGGTGAAGGAAGAGGCCCGCACCCGCGCCATGGCACATGTGAAAGATATCATGGAAGAGGCAAAGCTCAGCGCCTCCAAGGAAGCCAAGAAGATCATTATTCAAAGCATCCAGCGTCTTGGCTCCGAACAGGCCATCGAAAACGCCATTACCGTCTTCAACCTCGAAAGCGATGAAATCAAGGGCCAGATCATTGGCCGTGAAGGCCGCAATATCCGCGCCCTCGAAGCCGCCACCGGTGTTGACCTCATCATTGACGATACCCCTGAAGCAATCGTATTAAGCTGTTTCGACCCGTTGCGCCGCGAGCTGGCACGCCTTTCCTTGCAGCGCCTTGTTCAGGATGGACGTATCCACCCCGCACGCATCGAGGAAGTAGTGGAAAAGACCAGGAAACAATTGGAAGAACAGATAATGGAAATCGGCGAGCGCACTATCATTGAGTTAGGCGTTCATGGATTGCATAAAGACCTTGTACGTATAATCGGTAAAATGCGGTTCCGCTCATCTTACGGGCAAAACCTGCTGATGCACTCCAAGGAAACCGCCAACCTTTGCGGTATCATGGCTGCCGAACTAGGATTAGGACAGAAAGTAGTGAAACTGGCAAAACGCGCCGGCCTGCTGCACGATATAGGCAAGGTGCCTGATGAAGAAACAGAACTGAGCCACGCATTGCTGGGCGCAAAACTTGCTGAAAAAGCAGGCGAACATGCCTCCATCGTAAACGCCATCGGCGCCCACCACGATGAAATGGAAATGACCTACATCATTTCACCCATAGTGCAGGCATGTGACGCCATCAGCGGCGCCCGCCCCGGGGCAAGGCGCGAAATGATGCAAAGCTACCTGCAGCGCATAAAAGACCTCGAAAACCTTGCTATGGCATATACAGGCGTGGAAAAAGCCTATGCGATACAAGCGGGCCGTGAGCTGCGCGTAATGGTGGAAGCCGACAAGATAAGCGATGCCGACAGCGACCGCCTCTCCTTCGAAATAGCCGACAAAATCCAAAAAGAGATGCAATACCCCGGCCAGATAAAAGTTACCGTTATCCGGGAACTGAGGGCCGTGAACATAGCAAGGTAAAAACCCCTGACCCCTAAAGGGGGACCAGCTATTTAGCGGTTTCAAGGTTATTTTACTTTTGAGTTCTATTTAGCATTTTTATCAAGGGGTAAACCCCTGAGCCCCTAAAGGGAGACCAGACATTAGGCTTTGATTATTACTTCAACTATATCACTGCAATGGAGCAATCTGTTGCAGTTTTTTTGTTCCCTACATAATTATTACATAATGTAATCGGGGTAGATTTGTTCATATATAGTCTGAGGGCTTTGCGGTCTTGACTTTTATATAATTTACTAACAATCAAATAATTATACTTTTCGTATTTGCGCCTTTGCGAGAGATCTTTATTGCATTGTTTCACCCCATGAGAAGTATAGCATCTTCAGGCACATCCTTCATCGTCCGTAATAACTTCATCAAAAAAACCGGCTTTACACAAAGACACCTGCCAGTTCTGCTTTTAAACAGGCCCGGCAGGTGCGAAATAAGATTAAATATGAAGGGAAATTATTTTTTCAATGTCCTAACAAAATTCACTAAATCCCATATTTCGTTGGATTCCGGCATTTTTTTCTTAAAACTGGGCATATCATCCCTGCCTTCTGAAATTTTATAAAAAATAGAACCGTCAGATTGAGATTGGAAAGATGCTTTTGAAAAATCACCAGGCTCTGTTTTTAGTTCAGAAGCCTTTGTACCATCTCCCAGGCCCGTCTTACCGTGGCACGACTGGCAATGTTTTGCATACAAAGCTTTCCCGTTACTGATTGATTCAGGAGTAGTCGTTTTTTCAGGATTTGCAATCGAAGCAGCCTTATCCGGCGTTTTCCATGGCTTTTTATCAGGCGTAAAAGCAAAGCACATAAATGAGAGGCCAATTACTGCACTCATTAAAGCTGTTTTTTTCATTTTTTTTTGTTTTGGTTAAAAATTTAAAAATGGAATTATAAACTTATTGCTTGTATTATAAATAAAATGTTTTATCCTGCTGCACTAAACTATTATGATATTGCATTTGAAAATTCTGACAAATATTTCTCTTTAGTAATCTTCCTGATTATGTAATACAATTAACATGCCAGAAAATGGCAATAATTTTCTGTAACTAAACTTTAACCAATGGAGTCCCAGGTTGATGAAAGGACTAATAACCCGGCAGGATATGGCCAAAAAATGCAACCCATACCGAATAAAATTGGGATACCGTAATGCCCTTAAGCCTTACCTTTTCTTGTGTCACACCATTCATCGCTCCTGCATAAAGAAGTTGTAAAACATTTCCGGCACACTATTTGACGATTAATAATAAATTAGACCTCATGAAATCCCTTTTCATTTTAAATAAACTGCCGGTATTATTGCTTATATTTATTTTAGGGTTATCACTTTTTAGTTGTAAAAAGCAAAATACTCCAATACCTTTCCCCATGAATTATATATCGAAAATGGCAGGAAAACATAACTGGCACGGAACAGCATGGGGTAGCAATTATCATCCCGATAGTTCCGGTGGTCATTCGACTGCGTATAGTAATCCAGTTAATGACACATTTTCGATAACAGTAAATAGCGACTCTACTATTGTTTTTGATTATATATATCATCAGATATTAGACTATATTTCTACTGACACTATCAGCAAATCTATGTATTTCTCTGATGGCTATAAGGATGATATTACCTATTATTATATTGGGGATAGTATCCTTTTTAGACACAAGGATGTTGGGGTTCATACAAATGTACATGTAGATTTAAGGACACCATAGGTTATTTAGATAATTTTTCCGTTATAGCCAGTCTCCTTTTTCTGGGACTTGGCGTCAATCAAGATACTAAAGCAGAAACTTGGTATTTGACGCAAATATTTTGCTCGCCGTTCCGGCTATTCTCGCACTGCATCCTGAACGGCAAGTTCATGCCTTTCCTATTCGCTCAATGGTTGCTCTGGTTCCACCAGGGTGTCCCACACCTTTTTTCCGGTGTGGGACACCTTTGCTCCTAAGCCCACCACTCTTTAATAGTTTCCCTCAAACTGGAAAGAGATGCATTCTTAGTAGTAAAAGTTTTATTTCTTAGATCTGAAAATATAGTAATGCCGCCATCAAATGTCCCTGCAAATATTTCAGTTCCGTTCAGGCAAACAAGTGACGTTATTTTATTAGATCGTAATGGAGAATTTTCATCAGTTAATAACAGAAAAGCATAATTATCATAACGGACAATTCCTTTGTTTGTTCCAATATAAACTTCCCCGTTTGATTTAGTGGCAATGCTGGTAATAGTATCTGACAACAAAATTGAATTTTCCTGGGTCAGGTGGTAAACCTTATCACCTTTCTTTCGGATACAATACAACCCATGATTGGAACCCACCCAGTAGTATTTTTCTGTTTCTGCCCGGGCGGTTATTTTTTCGGCGCTGCTGATATATTGCTGTAACCTGAAGTCCTGTGAAAATGCTTTACCGGTTGACAAAACATGGATCAGGATCGCGAATGTAATTAGATAGATATTTTTCATAACTAAGCAGGTTTTAGTTATTTCAAAGTTATGCTCAGATACACCCCTCCACACATACTATTGTACAGGCTGCGGTTTTCATTGTACCATTAGTGAAATTGGTTATCCGCTCAGACTTTATTAATAAGTTTTAAAAACTCTTCCTTCTTTTGGCGGGAAACCTCTATTGTATATTCATCTTTCATTATCACATAACCACCATCCCCGCGAACATATTTATTAATATATCTGAGGTTTATAAGTGCGGAATGATGTATTCTGAAAAATCCATTCTGGGTAAGCAGGCTCTCAAATTCTTTCAATTGTTTGGATACAAGGACTTTCTTCTTATCTGCGAAATAGATGTTCGTATAATTTCTTTCTGCCTTGCAATACATAATGTCCTGCACCCTTACTATTTGCAATCCGTCAGACATAGGAAGAGCGATTACTTCCGGTATATGGTCCTCATTTTTCAATTGGCTGATGAGTGATTCATACTGGCTGGTATTTCCTTTGAATTCTACAATTTTCGCCTTTTCAACCGCTTCTATTATAGCCTGTGGTGATGGTGGCTTGAGAATATAATCTATGGCCATGTATTTGAAAGCCATTATCGCATGTTGGTTATGCGCAGTTACAAAAATGACCTTCAACTTGAGATTTTTTACACAATCAAGCACTTCAAACCCGCTCATATCCGGCATGTTAATATCCAGGAATACGATATCGGGCTGATGTTTTAATATGGCCTTAACCCCGTCTTTGCCATTCGAACAGGTTTCAATTACATAAAGGTCCGGACAGTAATCAGCTATCAGCATACCAAGCACATCACGACCGTCTTGTTCATCATCAATGATCAGGCATTTAAGCATAAGGAGGATATAAAATGGTTATTTCTGTTCTTGTACCTGTCCCTTGTTCCGGATTGTCAGATATCTTAAAAGTATATTGCAAACCCTTTTCCTGGCTCCATGCCCGGAGGCGGGCTTCAATGAGTTTTATCCCTTTCGATTCATGACTTTTCCTATTCTCATCTTTAAGCTCTTTTGATCTGTTTCTGCCAATTCCATTGTCCTCAACCATGCAGATAAGCTTATTTTTTTCTTTGATGAATTCTATTTTCAATGCTCCTTTTTGCGTGGAGTTCATCAGTCCATGCCATATTGAATTTTCAACCAGCGGCTGGAGCACCATGGACGGTATCTCCGTAAAGGTTGGATCAAGGTCTCCGGATATTTTTATTTCAAAATCAAATTTGTTTTTCAGGCGCAGCTTTTCAAGATCCATGTATAAGCTCAATATTTCTGCTTCTTCTTCAATGGTATTGGACGTTTTCTGAGAATTGTCCAGTATCATCCGGATGAGTTTCGAAAATTTTTGCAGGTAATCAGCGGCTTCTGTTTTATTTTCTTTGAGTATAAAGGCCTGGATTGAATTGAGACTATTGAAGATAAAGTGCGGGTTCATCTGGGCGCGCAATGCTTTCAGTTCAATTTCCAAAAGCTGGCGGGAGAATATTGCCTGCTGCTCCGATTTGATCCTGGCTGTTTTGGCGCGTTGTAAAATGATTATTGTGATAATAATTAAAATAAAAATACCCAGGGAAATATATAATGCAAACCTTTGTTTTTGAAGTTTAAAATTTGCTGCCTGGATATCCTGTTCATGTTTTAAGCTGTCTGCAAAATGCTGGTTGTCATATTCATTTTTCACTTCCATCCGCACTATCTTTTCATTATTCTCTTTTGAGAAAAGAGAGTCTTTAATAACCTGGGCACTATCTGCGTAAATAAGCGCTTTCTTATAATCATTGCTCAGCTTATATGCTTCTGTAAGTCCTTCATAAGAGCGCTGACTTAGCTGCCGGGCATTTATTTCCCTGCTTAGACCAAGGCTTTTTTTGTAATTTTCAAAAGCAGCATTCAAAAGGGCAGCCTTGCCCGAAGGAATATTGATTGCAGGCAGATATTTTTGTATCTCAGGAGAAGTAGTAATTGCCCTGTTGCTGTAAGAGAGGGCAGAACCTGCCTTAATAATTGCCACGAAGCAGTCACCAAGCAGGGTCAAACTATTTGGAATACTTTTTCTATCACCAATTTCATTAAATATTTTTAAGGAAGCCTGGAAATACCCGATAGCATCTGTATATTTATGCTGGTTGTAATAAATAATACCAATGCTGGCTGTCAAATTTCCGGTAAGGTCTTTATCTTCAATTTCATTCGTAATTTTAAGAGCTTTCTGGAAATATTCTAAAGATTTGACGGGCTCTTTGCGTAGTTGATATACACTTCCGATAGAGGTATAACAATAGGCAATCCCCACTTTATTTTCTATTTTCTCATAAAGCTTTAAAGCCTGATTGAAGTTTTCCAGGGCTTTGTTGTAATCGTTTTCAAATAAAAAAACATTCGCAATATTGATATAAGAAGTGGCAATGCTCTTTTTCTCTCCGAGCTGTTCAAAAATCTTTAAAGCTTTCAAATGATATTCTAATGCTTTTGGATAATAACCTTCTTTTACATAGCATTTACCAATATTGTTCAAATCGTGTGCCATATTCGATTTGTATCCATTTTCCTCATTAATCTTTAAGGATTTAAAATCATTTTCTAAAGACTTTTTAAAATCACCCATTTGATAATAAACCCTTGCAATATTGCCGGTTGCTGTGGCAATTGCTTCTTTATCACTCATTTCCTCAGCAGTATTCATTGCTTTAGCATAATATTCCAGCGCTTTGGGATGATCCCATTTAGCCATGTAGTTTTCTGCAATGATTTCATAAGCCCGCTGAATTCCTTTTTTATAATTCACTTTTAATGCCAATTCAAGCCCCTGCTGTGCGTATTTTATGCTTTCATTGGGATTATTATTGTCGGCATATGCCCATGATATTCTAATGAGTTGTTTCACCTTATTGGAGTCATTTTTTGCAAAGCGGTCGGTCCCAAGGTCTTTCAGCATGGAATCAATGGCTTGCCGGTCTCGTTTTTGGCCATGTAACGAAACGGAAAATAATAAAAATAGGATTATATACAGGTATTTTCTTTCCATTCTTTATATGGTTGCATTTTAAGGAATATTCTTAGTTGATTGGGTATTATCTTTTATTGAGCACAGCATTATTCATTCATACAGACCACCGTTGTCTTGAGTTTATTGGATGTATTAGCAGAGCGTCATACCAGAAGTAAAAATAATAGTTTTTTTAATCATTATTTCCTCTTTGTTCTTATTTCATTTTCATTCAATGCCCTTCCTAACATATTTTTTAACAAATAAAATAACGCGGGTTATATAATAGAAATCTGTTATCAGCCAAGCCCTTTCTGTATTTTGATGCTAATAATGGTCTTTATTGAGATCTTGGAGGTGTCCCACACCTTTTCGGTGTGGGACACCTGTGCTATATATAGTTAACTAATTGATTGTCAAATTAATAATCGTCTAACTGGCGTTAAAATTATGCCTTTTCAGATTCTGGTAAACACCCTCCTCAAAGTATAATTGCTGTTTTATTACTGTAAATGTCCCTATATTAGGCATTAATATATTTTTATGCATTTACAATCCTATG
>CAISOH010000234.1 GCA_903887005.1 uncultured Bacteroidota bacterium
AGTAACAAATATAATACAATACATAAAAATAAATTGTTAAATTTATATTAAATATTACTAACTTTAGTTTTTAGAGGTGCCCTTAAAAAATGGAGAAAAGAAGAAGGCAATTGATTTGCTCGAAACAGAAGTTTTCAATAATCCGGTTAATGTAAATAAATATTTGAAAATAGCCACTGTATATCATGATATGCGTGATTATGATCGTGCTCTAATCTGGATTCAAAAAACATTAAAATTATGTCCTTATGTGGGTAGATATTACTTTACAGCCAGTATGATATATAAGGCCAAAGGCGATGTGGCTAATGCAATTGAAATGATGAAGAAAGCTGTTTCTTATTCTCCTATAAATTTTGAAGCAAGAGAGAAATTAAGAGCATTTGAAGGTATGAAAAAGCTTTCTGATTATTTCATCCAAAATGATATTTTTAAATTACATCGGGAGGCAATTTCTAATCCCAAGTATTCAAAAGAAGATGCTGTAATACTTTTGTATGATACCCGAATGATATATCAAGGGCGTGGGGCTAGTGAATATCAGGTAGAATCTTTGATATATCTGAATTCCCAATCAGTAATCAATACTTACAAATCATTTGTTTTTCCATATTACGGTTCTGTTCAAAAGTTAATTGTTGAAAATTCCGAAATACTAAAAAAAGATGGAAGTGCTGTGCATTTGGAAGTGAAACAGGGCCAAGTTTTGTATTCTTCCTTAGAAGTAGGCGATGCAATACATTTGAGATATAAAATTAAAAATTATTTCAAAGGGAAACTTGCAGATCAATTCTGGTTAAGCTTTTATCTCAATTCTAAATTCCCGGTGCAAACATCTAGATTTAGTCTGATTGTTCTTGGTGAAAAGAAATTTGATTTTAAGATAACTAATAAAGATTTGAAGCCATGGGAATCAATAATTGATGATTATAAGATGTACGTATGGGAAGAAAATAACCTACAGGAAATTATTGAAGAACCATTTATTGCCAATGATTTGCACGAAATGATTACAGTTTCATCAATACCAGATTGGAATTATATTGCCAATTGGTATAGCGAGCTAAGTAACTTAAGCATTAAGGCAACTTTTGAAGTAAAAGAAAAAGTGAAGGAATTAATGAAAGGAAATGAAAATAAAACAGAAATTGAAAAGGCACACATTATTTATAGGTATGTTGATGAAGATTATGGTTTCAATAATAATGTGTCATTTCCCCAAAATGCATTTATTCCTCAAAAGGTATCAAAGACTTTTGATGTCAAAATCGGGGATAGTAAAGATATATCAGCTTTGTTTGTATCCATGGCGAAAGAAGCTGGCCTGGATGCTAATCTTGTTCTGTTATTCAAAAAAACAGGTAGAGATTATGACCCATTATTGCCATCAATAAACTTTAATCATTGTATTGCACAGCTACATATTAATGGCGAAAATTATTTTGTTGACCCAACAAGATATTGCATGCCTTTTTCAGCTTTGAATTATAACTTACTGAATTCAAACGCTCTATTTATTTCTAAGGATGTAGCATCTTCATACAATTCAGAATTGGTAAAACTAAATAGTCCAGATCGCCCTTTAAATTCCAAAATAACAGACACTAAAATTTCTTTTGTTGGTGATGTTGCAGTAAATCATAGGACTGTTTATAGAACTGGTTCTGAATCAGCTGCCTTAAGATCTGACTTAAGAGACCTTGATGAGGATGGCAGAATAAAAAAACTAAATACTGTTTTTAGTGGAATATTAAATAAAAATATTAAAATTGAACATCTGAAATTTGAGAATCTAAAGAATCTCAATGATACACTTATTTTAGATTATTATTTTGATTATGATAATTATTATAGCGAGGTTGCAGGCCTGAAGATTTTCAGATTGTCATGGACAGATTCTTTATTTAGTGGAAAAATATTCTCTCTTGAAAAAAGAAAATATCCGTTGGATTTGCGAACTTATACAAGTAGTCCGGTTGTAAAAGAAACTATTGGCACATAATCACTTGTTAAGGCAA
>CAISOH010000235.1 GCA_903887005.1 uncultured Bacteroidota bacterium
ACAAAGGATTTTACAACACTTATCACGGTAAAGCAGAAGCACAGTTACCATTATTCTGACAAACCGCCGTATGCCGAACGGCACGTACGGTGGTGTGAGAGGACGGTGAGGGAAATAATCCCTCACCTCCTACTCGATTCCTGTTTTGCCCCTTCAGTGCTTAAGTTAAGACATTGCCCTTTCACCTACATTTCATCTTTCTTAGGGACAGTTCTGAAAATGACATCCCACAACACAGAACTGACGCCAAAGCCTTTTTCAGGCGCTTTGTAGTGATGAAGATGGTGGTTTCTCCATAGCGCTTTCATGAATTTCGGCGGGGAGAATGCGTGTATGGCAAAGTGCATGGAGCCATATAAAATATACCCAAACAGGAAACCCGGAAAAAAAGACAAGGCCTTCCAGCCCATAAGGAAATAAAAAATGGAGAATAGGCTACTCGCAACGATAATGCTGGGCACAGGCGGCATAAACAAGCGCTCTTTATCCCGGGGGAACTCATGGTGAACGCCATGCATTATATAGACTATTTTTTTTGTGCCAGGACTTTCAACGACTAAATGAAACAGGAAGCGGTGCATCAGGTATTCAAAAAAAGTCCAGAACAAAACACCACCGGCAAAAAGTAACGTCTCAGACCCCGCAGAAATTCCTTTATAGGCGGCGCCAAAATACAGCATAAAGATGATAACCGGGAAATACATGCAGTAAATAACAACAGGATGAGTTTTGGTCATCCTTTCCATGTAATCACTTCTGAATAATCTTGCTTGTCCCTTATTCTTTATTTTATCGAACTCCATAATTCTTAAATCAAATGTTCTCCATCAATGAAATTTTATAGAGGCATACAAAAATAATAAATTAGTCGTTTAACTTAATAACATCTTCTTCTTCTTCGTCCATCAGGAATATCGCAGCATTATTCTTCTTTTCTATAACCTTATCCATCCACAACAGCAGGGCAGGTAATAAAGTGAGGTTAGTTATCATAGCCAGCAATAAGGTGATTGAAGTAAGATACCCCAATGACTTAGTGCCATCGAACTGTGACAAAATAAAAACACCGAAACCTGCTATCAAAATTAAAGAAGTATAAATAATACTTAACCCTGTATCATGAATAGTTCTGTGAACTGTATCGGCTATGCTATCATCATGCCGTGCGAGTTCCTGCTTGAAATTCACTAAAAATCTGATGGTAACATCTATGGTAATTCCCAGCGCAACACTGAATACCAGCACTGTTGAAGGCTTTATACGGATACCTACCCAGCCCATCAGCCCGGCAGTAATGAGCAGGGGAACTATATTAACCACAACAGAAATGAGTAAAATTCTCCACGAACGGAACAATACCACCATGCAACTGAAAATAATAAGGAAGGCGAGTACAAGGCTATCGCGGAGGCTGTTGACGATGAATTTGCTGCCTTCAAGAAAAGTGATACTGGTGCCCGTAAAAGTAACAACGTATTTACTGCTATCGAAAATGCGGTAAACCTCCGGACGTATTTTATCAAGCAAAACCGGAAGCCTGCGGGAACCAATATCTGCCATGCTAACACTGATACGGGCCTTCTGTTTTGTGCTGTCAATAAAAGAATGAAGCAATCTGTTGAAAGTTGTGTTGTTATCGCTCTTGTTTGTGCGTAAATAAGGCATTACAAAGGCGGCCTGGAGCATATCGCCCGGTACTTCATAATTAGCCGTATCTCCCCCGAAATATGCCTGGTTGGCAAATTTTATAGCTTCAGTAACCGCGAGCGGTTTTCCGATTTCTGGGTATTGCTGAAGGTACAGTATCAGCTGATCAATTTTCCCTAAAACATCCAGTGATATTACACCGTTTTTCCTTTTAGTATCCACCACTATCTCCAAAGGCATCACTCCTTTAAAATTATTTTCAAAGAATTTAAGGTCAACAAATACCTTGTCAGATTTAGGCAAGTCATCAACTATATGCGCCTCATTATGCAACCGGCTAACGCCTATCACTGAAAAAATACAAATGATAATGGTAAAGCTGTAAATCCAGACCCTGTGGCTGAATACCCAATTAGTGATCCGGGTAAGCACTTTATGGATGAGCTTGCTTTCGAGGTAGCTGGTATGGCGAACATTCGGAGGAGGCAGAAAACTAAAGAAGGCAGGGATAAAGACAAGGGAAATAAAAAATAAACCAAGAATATTAATGCCCGCCACCAGGCCGAATTCTTTCAGCAAAACGCTTTTGGTAAAAAAGAACACCCCAAAGCCGATAGCCGCCGTAAGATTGGTGAAAAAGGTAACAACCCCCATCCGATCCACCATACGGAGTAATGATTTCATCTGGTTGGGGTTCCTGTAATATTCATAATGATACCTGTTGAGCAGGTACACGCAATTCGGAATACCGATTACTACAACCAAGGGCGGTATAAGGGCGGTAAGTATGGTTATCTTATAACCCAGCAATACCATAGTGCCCATAGACCATACCACCCCTATGGCCACCACGATCATAGAAGCCCATACGGCGGTAAAAGAACGGAAGAATAAAGCCAATATTACAGCAGTGAGCACGAAGGATAGTATAAGGAACAGTTTCATTTCAGATTGCACCTTTAACGCCATCTCTGTACGTATCAGCGGCAAACCGGAATAATGCATCTGCGTATTATGTTTCTGGCCAAAAGCATCGCATAACTCAAGAATTTTGTTTATGATCGCCGCCCTGACTTTAGAGTTGAGCGCATTTTTACTTATGCGCACCGCCATCATATAGGCAGGCGTATCCTTGTTATTGTACAGAAACCCTTTATAAAACGGGAGGTTGAGAAATGTCCGTTTGATACTATCCACATTAGCGAAGGGGGGATCGCCAGCTATAGGGGATACTTTTAGTTTTTCGGTGATCGTATCTTTTATTAATGTGACAGCGCCGGGTATGCTCAATACGTTTTCAATAGAGTCCACTTTTGCTAATTGCTTTGCCAGCGCAGCATAGTCATTAAAAAAGTCCGGTGAAAAAAAATCTTTGGTCTGTACGCCTATCACCATCAGGTTTCCATCTTCACCAAACTGCTTCCTGAAGTTTTGGTAATCTATATATTTTTGATTGTCAGTAGGAACGGCGCTGGTAAATTCGTAACTCAGGGTTACCTTTGAGGCGTAATAACCCATTATGCCCGTACTCGCCAATAATGCAATGAGTAGCGCAATACGGAATTTAATAATAAACGCGGCTATGTTATGCCACATGCGGGAAATAGTTGGGGGTTAAAAAGCGTAAAAATACTAAAAGCGGGGGGGATTAACCACATTTTAAGAATAAAATAGCAAATCCCTGCAATGGCTTTCCAATACCAGGAGTATGCATGCAGCTTTTTAAAAAGCTATGTCCATTTGAAAAAGAAAAATAAATATACCTTAAGGCGCGATTATTTTATCATCTTTGCTAATTATTTATGTACAGGGTTATAAAACAGCCTGTTTTATAATAATATATCCGGGCTTTATTTTTGCAAAATGGCTGTTAACGATGAAAAATGCCCTAAATTTATTTCGTAGTTGTTATGGATTTTTATAAGTCTTTTTCGAAAATGTCATCTTTAAGGAAAAGGCATGCGTCGAAATTTTTTTTGATTGCCTTTCCGGTAATACTTCTTGCTTTGACAGAGCTGGTCATATTCGTTATGATTAGCAATGGAGCTATCAGGATGTCTTATCAGACGGTTGTTCTTTTAGTCTTTATACTATCGGTTGTTGCCGTACTTGGAATACTATACCTGTATAACAAACTGGTAAATCCCCTGCGTCTTGCTAAAGAGGCATTGAATAATTATGTAGTATCGCAGGAGATACCTGAATTGCCCGCAAATTCTTCCGGAGATGAAGCAGGTATATTACTCAGCAATATTCATGCTACTATAACAAAATTAGACGCTTTGATCATAGAGAAGAGCGATATGATAGACCTGTTATCTCACGATCTCAGAAGCCCTGTAGGGAGGATAATAAGCCTCAGCAGCCTGATTAAAACGGAGAATGGATCAGAAAAAGAGTTGTATGCGGACTACATCACAAACGAATGTAAGGGGCTCCTGAGGATGTTGGAAAATATATTGCTGATGCTTAAGGAGGATAACCATATATTCAGCCTGGCCAGCGTAAATCTGAAAAAGGTGGTTATGGAAGCAGTCAGTTTTTTTGACTTTGCCATAGCTGAAAAAAACTTAAAACTGGACATAGAAATTGATGATTCTCTCTATGTATATGTTCAGCCAGATCTGTTTACACAGGCCATACGCAATATATTGGGAAATGCAGTGAAATTTTCTCCGGATGGCAAGACCATCCATATTTCAGGGAAGCAGGAGAAGGAGCAGATATCATTAAGCATCAGGGATGAAGGCCTGGGTTTGAAACCTACCGATATTGCAAAGATATTTGACCGGTTTACCACTGCCGGGAAAAAGGGTACACATGGAGAAGCTTCTGTTGGCCTGGGCTTATACCTTAGCAAAAAAATAATAGAAAAACACCAGGGAAAATTGATCGCCGACAGTAAGGGGATCAATAAGGGGGCTTCTTTTACAATTATATTGCACCAGCTTATCACGAAAAAGCCGCAGATTAAATTGATAAAAAAGAAGGAAAAGGAACCTGCGCCGATTATTCCTAATAATGCTGTGAGCAAGTCTTAGGAATTACTGAAGGATAACAACAGCATGTTTTATTTTCGTTTGTTCAGATTTGACAACTTTTCAAAAGTTGTCAAATCTTGTCCAGCCATAACTATAATTTTCATTTCCTCATTCCAGCATTAAATAGCAGGGCTTATTTCATCAACGTTCCTTAGTTTTGCACAACTTTATATTTTATACAATGCTTACTGCAACTGAGATACGCCGGCAATTTTTAGATTTCTTCCGAAGCAAAGGCCACGAGGTGGTGGCTTCTGCGCCTATAGTGATAAAGAACGATCCTACTTTACTGTTTACCAATGCGGGGATGAACCAGTTCAAAGATTACTTCCTGGGTAACCGCAAGCCGGAGCATACCCGTATCGCTGATACTCAAAAATGCCTTCGTGTAAGCGGTAAGCATAACGACCTGGAGGAAGTGGGCGTTGATACCTATCACCATACCATGTTCGAGATGCTGGGAAACTGGAGCTTCGGAGATTATTTCAAAAAAGAAGCAATAGAATGGAGCTGGGAGTTATTGACAAAAGTATATGGCATCCCGGAAGATAAGCTGTATGTAACCGTTTTCCAGGGAGACGCAGCTGAAAATCTGCCGATGGACGAGGAAGCATACAATTGCTGGAAGCTGTATGTGGCGGAAGATCGCATTTTGATGGGAAATAAGAAGGATAACTTCTGGGAGATGGGCGATACAGGGCCGTGCGGTCCTTGCTCAGAAATACATGTGGATTGCCGCAGCGAAGAAGAGAAAGCACAGATACCCGGAGCGCAGCTTGTAAATGCCGATCACCCGCAGGTAATAGAAATATGGAACAATGTATTCATGGAGTTCAACCGGCAGAAGGATGGCAGCCTTGTACCTCTCCCGGCAAAACATGTGGACACCGGCATGGGATTAGAAAGATTGGTGCGTGTGTTGCAGGGTAAACAGAGCAACTATGACACTGACCTGTTTACCGGAACTATTGCCTCCATAGAACATATGACGGGCAGAAAGTACAGTAATACAGACAGTAAAAAGGATATTGCATTCCGGGTTTTATCAGATCATATCAGGGCGATAGGTTTTACCATTGCTGACGGACAATTACCATCCAATACAGGCGCAGGATATGTGATACGCCGCATTCTGCGCCGGGCAGTACGGTATTACTATTCATATCTCGATCATAAACAACCATTGCTTTACCGGTTAATGCCTGTGCTGGCAAAACAGTTTGAAGATGTGTTCTCCGAATTACATCTGCAGATAGGCCTGGTTACAAGGGTGGTAAAAGAAGAAGAAGAAGCTTTTTTGAGGACACTGGATAAGGGATTGAAAAAGATTGATGATATTATTACAGAAACAAAATCGCGGAACACAAATATCATAAACGGAAAAGCCGCTTTTGAATTATATGATACTTATGGGTTTCCTATTGACCTGACAAGATTGATAGGTATTGAAAATAATTTACAGGTTGACGAAGCTGCTTTTCAAAATGAAATGCAGCAACAAAAAACCCGCAGCCGTGCGGCAGGAGTATTAGATACCGGTGATTGGGTGGTGATAAAAGATGCCGCGGCGACAAAATTTGTGGGTTATGACCACCTTGAGGCAGATGCTTCCGTATTGAAATATCGCAAGGTTACATCGAAAGGGAAAGAGTGTTATCAGCTGGTTTTAGATACAACGCCTTTTTATGCGGAAAGTGGCGGACAGGTAGGGGATACAGGAGAATTTATTTTTCCGAATGAAAGCATACAAATAACAGACACTAAAAAGGAAGACGGGCTTACTATACATTTTGCAGAAGTGCTGCCGGAAAATGTGAGCGCCCCGGTACACGCTAAAGTGGATGTCAAAAAACGCATAGATACTACCATACACCACAGCGCTACGCATTTACTTCATGCGGCTTTACGGGAAGTGCTGGGCACGCATGTGGCGCAAAAAGGTTCCCTGGTAAACCAGGATAACCTTCGTTTCGATTTTTCACACTTCGCGAAAGTCACAGACGAAGAAATTGCAAGGATAGAAACTATTGTGAACCAAAAGATACGGAAAAATATTCCTGTGGTGATAAAGGAATTGCCAAAAGAGGAAGCAATAGCGCTTGGAGCGATGGCTTTGTTTGGTGAGAAATATGGCAATGTAGTGCGCGTGGTAATTATGGATGCCCAATACTCGATAGAGTTGTGTGGTGGTACACATGTGGGTGCTACAGGGCAGTTAGGATACTTTAAGATAATCAGCGAAGGGGCAGTGGCTGCCGGTGTACGCCGGATGGAGGCAGTTAGTGGTAAGGCCGCAGAAGATTTTATCAATGGGAAGCTGCAGCTAATATCCAATATCCAGACCCAATTAAAGAATCCTAAGGACGTTCTGAAAGCGATAGAAAAATTGCAGGAAGAAAGGTCGCAGCTTGAAAAGCATGTGGAGCACCTGGAAGCACGGCAGCTGGTAATCATACGGAATGAATTGCTTACTAAGGATGAGATCATAAATGAGGTGACATTTGTAGGGCAAATGGTATCTGTAAGCTCCGCTGATGCGCTTAAGAAGTTATGCTTTGACTTAAAATCTCACCTGAATGACCACGTAATAGTGTTATGCGCCAATATTGACGGTAAGCCATTTGTGGCCGTGGGCGTGGACGAAAAAGTAGTTGTGGCAAGGGGACTGGATGCCGGAAAGATCATAAAAGAACAGGTAGCCCCCCTTATAAAAGGCGGCGGCGGCGGACAAAAAACCCTGGCCACAGCAGGTGGGCAGGAGGTTGGAAACCTGCTGGCGGTGATAGAGAAAGTGAGGGGGTTGCTGTAAAATTGATTAGCTGATTTGATGATTTGCTTATTAGCTGATTGTGGGATGCAAAGTGTTTTTATGAACGCATATAATTTTACAGTGGTCGTAACAAAAGATGAAGGTGGCAGTTTTTTCGCCATTTGCCCCGCTTTACAAGGATGTTATGCCAATGGCGAAACATTGGAAGAAGCCTTAGCGGTGATTGAAAATGTAATAAAAATGCACATAGAAGATAGATTAGAAAATGGAGAAGTGATTCCTGAAGAAGTATATTCATCGCAATTGAAAATTGTTGTATGAGTAAGATGAGCGATTATAAATACGAAGTAGTTATCTATTGGAGCGCCGATGATCAATCCTTTATTGCAGAAGTACCTGAATTGCCAGGCTGTATGGCTGATGGCGCTACTCAAATAGAAGCATCACAAAATGCCCAGGTAATTATGCAGGAATGGATAGATACAGCTAAATCTTTACGCAGAACAATACCTAAGCCCAAAGGCAAATTAATTTATGCTAGAGCGTAATAAATTTGTTTACAAAATTAGAAACTTTTTATTAACTTTGATATTAATTCAGACCTAAAATCATTGAGACAATTTAGCGTCAAATATCTTGAAGAAGCAAAAATGTTTCTAAATTCCATTGAGGCAAAAGCAATGAAGAAAATTCTATTTAATATTGACATTGCCATGCAAGTTAACGACCCGCGGCTTCTCAAGAAATTATCAGGCGATATTTGGGAATTCCGGACTCAATATGGCAATCTTCAATACCGTTTGCTGGCATTTTGGGATAAAAAAGAGGCTCATGATACATTGGTAATTGCGACACATGGCATCATAAAAAAGACAGACAAAATGCCAGCAAAAGAAATTCAAAAAGCGGAGCAAATTCGGCATAATTATTTTATTAATTACGACAAACACTGACTATGGCTAGCGAAAAAATTAAAACATACGGTCATGATGAACTCAAAGACGAATTAATAGGAAAACGAGGAACAAAAGAAAGGGATAAATATGAATACAAACTTCAAATGGATGTATTAGGGCGAATGATAAAATTAGCGAGAAAGGAGCAAAACCTGACCCAGGAAGAATTGGGCAAACTGATGGGTGTTAAAAAGGCGCAAATATCAAAATTAGAAAATAGCGCGAATAGCGCATCTATTGATACCATTGTCAAGGTATTCAACGCGCTTCAGGCAGACATCCATTTTAATATTACTATTGATAATAAGCAATTACATTTAGGTTGAGCGCTTCCCTTAATTTTATAAAAAAATTCTTCCTTATATAGATTTGCTGAACTTTTTCTTTTCTTCGTTGGCTTTATTCTTCTGCAAATAGAGGTCGAAAGCGCTGCAAATATTGCGGATAAAGCTCTTTCCTAGTTCCGTTATCTGCACCCCGTCCTCGTTTAACACCAGTAAATTATCGGCTTCCAGTTTCTCTAATTCAGGTATGCAATAACTACGGATAGCTTCCATATCTTCCGCCAGGAATTTTGTTTTACCTCTGCAACTGATATCTAAAATATATTTGCCAAACCTCACGTCCTCATCAGTCAGAAAGAAACCTTTTTCTACTGCCAGCCGGGAGTTTTTAATGTAGTTGTAGTAATTATGAATCGTTTTTGAATTCTGCGCAAAAGCGTTCCTGGTACCGCTGATACTCGATACGCCCAAGCCAATTAAAATATTGGTATGCTGTGTTGTATAACCCATGAAGTTGCGGTGCAGCTCACCATTCTGCGATGCTTTATACAGGTCGTCGCCGGGTAATGCGAAATGGTCCATTCCTATATCGTAATAACCATTTTCGGTAAAAAGAATTTTCCCGGTTTGATACAGGTTTATCTTTTCGCTGGCTGTTGGCAGGTCATTTTCGTCAAATAACCGCTGCCCCCTGCTTGTCCACGGAACGTGGGCATAGCTATAAAACGCCACCCTGTCCGGCCTTAAGGTAATAGTTTGCTGAATAGTGCGTGTAATGCTTTCTACTGTCTGAAATGGTAATCCGTAAATCAAATCGAAGTTTACGGACTTATAACCAATACTACGGGCTGTTTCTGTTGCCTTCTTTACATTTTCAAATGGTTGTATCCTGTTAATCACTCTTTGCACCTCCGGATCGTTATCCTGTACCCCATAACTTACCCTTCTGAACCCCAGATCGAATAACTGCTGCAAATGTTCCCTGGTTGTATTATTCGGGTGGCCTTCAAAACTAAATTCATGGTCGGGATGTAATATGGAGGTACTAAATATCAGGGATAGCATTTTTTCGAGGTTAGCGGGTGAAAAGAAGGTAGGCGTACCGCCGCCTAAATGCAATTCCCTGATAACGGGCTTTTCATCCATCAATCGCGTATATAACTGCCACTCTTCGATGATAGCTTCTAAATATTCATCCTCAACACTATGATTGCCGGTAATTTTTTTGTTGCAGCCGCAATATGTACAAAGCGATTCACAAAAAGGAAGATGAATATAAATGCTGATGCCTTTTTGCTGGTTATTGGCATTGAATTCCTGTTGAAAAGTTTGCTCCCATGCAACTACATCTATATTCTCTTTCCAGTAAGGAACAGTCGGGTAACTCGTGTACCTCGGAACCGGAACATTATATTTCTCAAGCAATCTGATATCTATCATTCACTGAAATTTTGTCAAAAATAAAGACTATTATGTCCTTAAAAAATGACTAATGTCATTTTGTTATTTATATGGTATTGGTATGACAATTTTATGTTTTTTACAACTATTTCGAGGATATTTTTCCGTTGCACGAATTATTTCCTCACCTTTTACCAACAAAAAAGCTGACGGGAAATTATTTCCAGTCAGCCTTTAAAAATATATTTTCGAATAAAAAAAATCAGTTTACTGCTACTTTCCCCCTCTGCATAATATTCCCGTCCATGTCTGTGATTGCATAGATGTAAAATCCTGCGGGTAAGGTAGAAATATCAAGGGCGTCATTGCCTGTTAATGCTTTAGTCAAAACAACCTGGCCGTTAACAGAAAACAGCTTGCAGTTAAGTCCGGCATTTTGCGGGCCATCGAAGTATAAAGTTCCGTTAGCTGGATTGGGATAAACTTTTACCAATTCATTCATACTTATGTTACGCACTAAAGTATGGTCAATAACAGGTGGCGGTACCGGCTCTGGAACACCTGTCATACTCACATCATCTACATATAGCGTGCTGCTGTCTAAGTTATTCGTTGCACCGCCGCTACTGGTAAAAAATATTCTCACTAAGCCAACTGAGTCAACAGTGTCAGTGTAAACTATGTTAGCAGTAATTTGTATAAATGTGTCGCTGGGAGGTATAAATACGAATCCGGAGCCAATAAGCGTATCAGCGCCGTGTTTATGGGCATAGGCATTTACTGAAAATGTACCCGTGTCTTTTCCTCTCAGATGTGTAGCGCTGTCAAATCCGGGGAAATAGGCTACATAGGCGCTTACTGTGGTTATTTTTAATGTTACAGGTGTGCCTCCGTTAAATGAAATTGTGCTGGGTAAACTAAAGGACGGCATCGCATTGGTAAGAGTACCCTGGAGATACCTAAGTGTATCCTGATACTTCGTCATTACTTTTGCGGAATGTGCCCCATTGTGCACAATCGTATCTTCACGAAACAACTGTGGCGACATCTTGATGTCAAGGAGTAACGCTTGTCCCATCGCAATAACTAAAGAATCAGTTCCAAACCAACCAGCAGGCGCCTGAATAGTTTTGGCAACTACGGCCCCTGATGTACCTGTTCGCCAGGTTTCCATACCTGCATTAGATACTGTTTGCGCAAATGACGCCATCCCTGTCATAAATACACAAATAAAAAGATAAATTTTCTTCATAAACGTCGTTTTTTTAGTTGTTTGACTGCAAATTAATGATTTATACCATTCAAACATTTTTCAATAGCGTTAAAATTTGGAACTTCACTGGCATTTTCCAATACTTCTGCATACCGCACTATTCCTTCCTTATCAATAAGGAAGGCAGACCGCTTCGAAACTCCATCCATATCGTTAAAGAAATGTTCGTAAATGGTATCGTAAGCAGTTGATACAACTTTATTAAAATCGCTCAATAACGGGAAGTTGAGGTTTTGCTCTTTTTTAAATTTATCTAAAGAAAACAAAGAGTCAACAGATATGCCGAAGACCTGTGCATCCAGGTTATTGTAGGTAGTTAAATTATCGCGCATGAAGCACAATTCCTTAGTGCAGGTGCTTGTAAAAGCCAAAGGAAAAAATAACAGCAATACATTTTTACCCTTGTAATCGCTTAGCGTTACTTTATTTTTCTCATTGTCGCGTAGCGTGAATTCCGGCGCTTGCTGGCCTGGTTGTATGCTCATAATGTTTTTAAGTAAAATTAATGGAATCCGGGTTATTCCCTGAAACACATTCTATCGTTAAAAAGTTTCGTACTGCAGGTTATATACTTCTATGATCTGTGAGTAATGATTGTTCACGGTATCATTATATGTGACTATGGCTGTAGTTATCTTGCTATCTCCATCAATTGTATAATTAACGTGTGTGCCATGCAATGGTATTGAAATTGTTTTTATCAGGTGAGCATTCTGATACAGGTTGATACCGTAAGTAGTGAATGATCCAAGTTGCCAAAAGTCGCCCGGGCGATTGTTTTTGTCAGGGTAAACGCCAAAAAATACATTTTTATAACTGCCTCCGGGATAGGTACAGCTCCCCTTTATAATTGTGCCGTTGATGTCATTTGCAGTTATTGTCATTGGATATTGGATATCGTAACCGGTTAGTTTATCCTGGAAGTAGGGCAAGCCTGCCGATGGTGTAATTAGAGGGATATTATTATGTGTAGTGGTTGTAACGGTTGTTCCATATAAATTCCATAATGCTGTTAAAGGAGGGGTCAAAATGGTATCTGTATCAAAAATAGAGGGATTAGGATTGAGGCCGGAGTCAGGGAAAGTTGCATATAAGATACCATCAAAATTTAAACTCAGCAAATCCGCATTATCAGAAGTATAGGTCCTGGCAGATGCTAATGACATACCATAACTTTTGAAGGTATCAGACACCCTTGCGAGGAGTTTGCCATAGTACTGATAATTATTATTATGGCCCGCCATAAACGTGGTGATTATTTGTCCGGAAGAATTGGTAATAAACGTATCTGTTTCAAGTACCTTCTTATTTACTACATTGGTTGTTATTTTAATAATGGTATCGTTTGTATAATAAAATACGGACCTTTTGCTGATAGGCGCGCCAACTTTTATACCATTGGAATCGTTATTGGAAAATAAGATTTCCGAAACCCTGTTTCTTCCATCATAATAAAAACGGTAATTGTCTGATGGGTAAACGCCCATAGTAGCTTTCGTATAACTCAATATCCTATAATTGGCCGGGGTAGGGTTTGTTGGGTGTTGTGTTTTTTTACATGAATTACATATAAAAAAGAAGGATAGTGAAACAGCGGCAAATAATAGCAAAAATATTTTTTTCATACTCGCATTTTTAAACATTAGAAGACCAAAAATAGTAAATATGCATCAATAGTAATAATTATTAGCGGAAGATCTATGGGAAAACCGGGAATGAGATCCCGGCAATTAAAACAAGCCGCTTATTTCATTCCTAACTCTTTCACAAAATTCACCAATAAATTCCTGACCCGATCGATATTCTTTAAGCTGATATCCTCTTTTGTATCCAATAAATCGTGGAAATGTCCATTTCTTCCATTTGAAAACAATGTAAAGCAAGGTACACCAGCTTCTGAAAAATAATAATGGTCGCTATTAGCCGCTTCTTCCTTGCTTTTGACCTGGGGAAGAAATCTTCCCTGTTCATTTAGTCTTCTCAGAAGATCGAAATCATGGGGAACTTTCGGCGCGTTTACAACAGAAATACCGCGGGCAGCATCTCCCATAATATCAATGTTTATAAGGAATTTCATATTAGATAATGGCACAATTGGCTTCCAGACATAAAACTCAGATCCCATAAGCCCGGCTTCTTCGCCTGCAAAAGCTATAAATAACATAGAATAATGTTGCGGATAAACAGAAAAATAATACGACAGGTATAGAAACATGGCAGTGCCGCTCGCATTATCGCTTGCACCCGGGAAAAAAACCTTATCCCCCATCATGCCTAAATGATCGTAATGTGTAGTAATTACAATAAAGGTATCTTTAACTTCTCCGGGCACTTGCCCTATTATGTTCTCACTTCTGCTGGCATCAATAAATTCGGAATTAACGTTCACACTTACTCTTTTTACCTTCCTCGGCAGGTCTTTTACATAGAAAACCGTTGCTGGATTCCTGACCCGGCTTACAGACCATGAAAGCAGTTCATCCCCGGCAATAATATAGCATCCGGCAGGGAGTTGTGAAATGAACTGGTCTTTCCTCATTTCTAATTTTTCACATAAATCATCAAGATTCTTAAAATAGATAGCATAACCCGTATCTAATGTGGAAAGGGTTTCGAGCAATGCAGCGCTATCTTTTATTTTACCTAAATTAATTGTTTTGACGCTCAGATCTTTTGCTTTTAAAGATGAACTGGAAGGGTCTATTACGAAATCGTTGCCAGGCTTTAGTGAATCCCGGTTAATCTTCAGATACATTTTGCCCGGAAATGTATTCACGGGAAAATCATAGGCCTGGGTGAATGAGTTATCTTTTGCAGCGGGTTGTAATTTGTATTCCTTAAATTTATCAACAATATACCCGGCCGCAATCTCTCTTCCTCCTCCAACATATCCTCTTCCATGCATATTTTTGGATGAGAGAATATCTATATGTTTCATTAATTCCGTTTCTATTTTTTGGGCCTCTAAGTGGAATGAGCATATTAAAAAAGCCAGCAAAAAGTACCCGGAAAGTTTATTCATAAATATATATTATTGGGCAATGGCGTTCTTATAACCGCAAAATAATTAGTTTGCTTCAAAAAATAATTATAAAGGTATTATTTTTTTGGATAGAAAGATTTCAGGAGCAACAACTGAGTATTTTGCCAACGTTCCTTACTGTTTAAAGCAAAAAATCCCGGGATCCCGGGATTTTTTGCTTTAAATGATTTTACTGCTAAAATTATTTAGTCTTTGTTTTTTCAACAGTTTTGGTCTTGGTTTCTGTTGACTTAGCTTCCGTTTTGGTTTCTGTTGCCGGAGCAGCAGTTGCCGGAGCTTCAGCTGGCTTAGCAGGAGCTGCAGTCATTGTGTCTGCAGGAGCCGCAGGAGCAGGTGTAGTAGTGGTATTAGTAGTATTAGTGGTAGTGCTGGTTGAAGCTGAATCAGTTTTAGCAGCTTCACCGCTACCGCCGCCGCAAGAAGTTACAAAAATACCCATTGCAATAGCGAGAACGCTTAATTTTACAAATTTCATAATTATGTTTTTAGATTGTTATAAACGTTTATACCGGAAATCAAATAAAGTAACCCAGTCATCAGCAATTTATTTTTCAAACTACTTTTCTGATTCTTCTTTATAGGTATAACCAAAAAAAATAACCATTCCTGCTAGAATGGTTATTTTTCATTAATTGAGGTAGAAAATTATTTAGCTTTCTTCTCAGTTTTTGTTTCTTTGCTCTTAGATTCCATTTTTTCAGTTTTACCATCTTTATTCTCCGTCTTACTCTTGTCGGTAGTAGTGGTAGTAGTGGTAGCAACAGAATCAACTGGTTTAGCAGCAGGTGCAGTTGTAGTGTCCGCAGGAGCAGGAGCGGGTGCAGCTGTTGTTGTGGTAGTTGTTGTTGTAGTAGAATCAGTTTTAGCAGCTTCGCCGCCACCACCGCAAGATGCTACAAACAGGCCCATTGAAAGAGCGAGAATACTCAATTTTACAAGTTTCATAAATTTGTTTTTTGGATTGTTATAATGGTTTATACCGGAAATCAAATAAGGTAACCCAATCATCAGCAATTTATTTTTAAATAAGCAGGAAATAATGAAAACAGGATGTATTTATACTTGCAGTGGGGTAAAATAGTGCAAAAAAATATCACACAAAGTACGCAAAGTATGCAAAGGGTAATTATTTGAAAATGAATATATCATATAAAAAAACAAGGACGCAAAGCCTAAATAATTTATGCACTAATTTATCCCGTTTAAAATATAATAGCCAAATACAACATTTGCATGAAATTATTTCAGAATATAATGTTTTTAGTTGTCATGACTTTTAAATTTACTTTACCTTTAAACAAAATTTACAATCCTGTTTGAAAGGAAATTATTTCTTTATTAACGGGTTACTTTTTGAATAAAATTGTATTAATAAGTGCATAGCCCAATAAATACAGAACAGCGACTATTAGCGGCACTTGCAGCAGGCGAGCGAACAGCAACCGAACAAATTTACCGGCAAAATTTCAATATCATTAATAGCTGGTTAATAAAAAACGGATGTTCATCAGCTGATGCAGCAGATGTTTTTCAGGAAGCGATGGTCGTATTATTTGGCAAGGCGGAGGACGAAAGTTTCAGGCTTACCTGTAACATTGGCACTTACCTTTTTGCAATAAGTAAGCACTTATGGTATAAAAGGGTGCAAAAGCAAAGCAGGGAACCGGTATTCCTCCGGCATAATCTGGAAACGGAAGATGATGAACTGGGAGTGGCTTATGAGGATGATATTAATGTGCTCCTGGAGCGTGAAGCGTATTATGAACAATTGAATACCGCGCTCGACCAGATAGGTGAACCCTGCAGGTCTTTATTAAAAGCGTTTTATCACCACGATAAAAACATGCAGGAAATAGCGGCGGACTTTGGGTACACCAACCCGGATAACGCTAAAACACAGAAATATAAGTGCCTCGCAAGGCTGCGTAAATTATTTTACAGTATGTAGCGAGGCCGCAGGCAAGTGCCAGGATAATGAAAAAATAGTTTAGATGGTCAATCTTAGTATTGACGCAAAGAATAAAATATTATGTCTATAAGCAACAATATTTGGGAATTAGCTGAAAACTATCTTTCAGGCTCTTTACCACAGGAAGAATTTCTTACTTTGAAAACACGGTTGGGATCAGATGCTGCTTTTGCAACTGAATTTTATGAGGCTACGGATCTGATACGTTCTTTTGAAAGCAGCGGCAGGCAAAAACGCTTCCGCACCATGCTTCGCGATATTCATCAAAAGCAAAGCGCGGGAACAACCATCAAAAAGCCTGTGCTTATAAAATTACCCCGGCAAGTGTGGCGTACCGCAGCAGTAGCGGCAAGTGTGGCAATACTTACTTCCACCATCACCATCTGGAGTTTAAAACCGTCTATTAAGAAAACCGATTCCCAATACAGTACTATCAGCCGTGAAGTAGCGAATTTAAAGAAAGTACAGGCACAGCAGCAGGCGCAGCAAAACCAGATAATAAACGATATAAAGAATAGTAAACCCGCGCCTCCGCCTTCTGACGTAAAATATTCAGGTACCGGCTTCGCGCTTACTAACGATGGTTATTTTGTAACGGCTAACCACGTAATTCATCATGATAGAAAAGACAACTTTGATTCCGTTTATATCCAGACCCATGACGGTCAATACTTCAAAGCCAATCTCATAAATTATGATCCTGATGCAGACATTGCCATACTGAAAGTGGAAAAAAGGAATTTCCATTTCGGAAAGGGCGAATTGCCATATGTTTTTGCAAAAGATAAGGCAGAATTAGGCGAAAATATTTTCACATTAGGTTATCCAAAAGAAGAAATTGTTTATGATAAAGGATACATCAGTTCCAAAAACGGGTTTGAAGGTGATGACCAGCAATATACTTTAGAACTTCCTGCGGGACATGGGCAAAGCGGTTCTCCCCTTATTGGCGAAGATGGGACTGTGCTTGGTATTCTTACTGCCATTGGCAATCAGGGTGAAGCTAATACTTATGCAGTGAGTACAAAGGCTTTGATAAAGCTATTGCATGCAATACCAGATGATAAGTCATTGCACCTTCCTAAAATAAATAAGCTAAAAAGGATGGATCGTAAAGCGCAGATTGAAAAAATGGAATCTTATACTTTTTCTGTGAAGGTATATAAGAAATAGTCGGCAGTTTACAGTTAGCAATTTACAGTTAGCAGTTTGCAGTTAGCAATTTACAGTTTGCAGTTAGCAATTTACAGTTAGCAGTTTGCAGTTAGCAGTTGACAATTACGGTTTCTTCGTCAGCACAATAAAGGTATTGGCAATTTGCAATTAACGATTCGTGATCAACGAAGTAATGGCATTGCCGTTTAAAAGTTCATGATCAACTGTAAACTGCCAATTGCAGACTGCCAATTGGCAACTGCAAACTGCTTTACTTCGTCAGATATCCCAGCACTAAATACACACATCCGCCAACGGAGAGGAGCATGCTCGCATACCACATCACTTTCCTCCTCGTGAGTATTGCTATAGCGCTTATTGCTATGGCGATCTGAAAAATGGTGACCCCTTTTGAAAAATTGACATGCTTGCGCATATGCGCTGCAGAACTGTTTTCCTCTTCCTCCGCCTTTTCCTTTATTTCCGCTTTATCTTTTTCATATTTGGCCATTTTCTGAACATTATCTGCCGGTAATGGTTTATCAAGCGATGTAAGGATCTGTGCGGTAGAAGCTGCCAGTTCCGCTTTTATGCTTTTAGACTGGTAGTAGGCCCATTTATCCGATGAACTTATCTGTTCCAGCATGGCTTCATTGGCATGATGGTTGCCCATCATACCCGCTATGGCAGCCAGTACTGCAATAATAGCGGTGGACATTGCCACGTATAGCGTCCATCTTTCTTTTTTTTCTTCAGCAGCCTCCATTGTTTCTTTCAGGCGCTCTGTTGGATCTTCTAATTCTTCCATAAAATAATTCCTTCAAAAAAGAAATGTAATTCAATACCGCACTTTGCGATCTTTGCACGAAATTAAGCCATCCTACTGCCTGTTGAAGTCAGTAAATGTAACAATGATGGAAGGCCCGTTAGCATGTGTTTTTGTAAGGCTTAAAGAAGCAATGGTACCATTAACGCTACCGCTGCCGGTATAGGTAAATGTATCAACCGTAGTGCTGACAACATTAAAATCAGAACCGGTTGACGAGCTGTTCGTCAGCGTTATTGGCAGGCTGATTACCGGGAAACCCGGATCACTCCACACAAGCTGCATTTTAGTGTATGTAGTATCACCAACGGGGTTAAAAGTTAATGTATTGTTCGTATCCGTATGAATAATGCCATAGGTGGCGATACCTCTGTAAGTGAATGCATACTGCTTCCGGTATATTTTTTCACAGTTAAGGCCACCGATCCCTGTAGGGCAGTTGCAAGTCCCTCCGTTGCAGGTGCCTTTATTCAGACAGGTTACAGCCTTACAGGCGTCTTTTGAGCAGGAACTGTACAATACAGCGCAAAATGCACCAAGGGCGAGAAATGCGCCTATCACTATATGCTTAATTGATTTCATAGGAAACTTTAAATTGCCATTAAATAATTTATCAACTTCGCAAAGATAGGTTTTAGCGCCAATTACAGCAAATGGCTGCAATAACACTGCGATTATTATAACATTTTGTGAATAATCTTTATTTTGGGAATAATCTTTGTAAGTTCTAAAATAATAACAATATTTTTGTACAAACTAAAAATACACGCAATGAAAAAACAATTTCTTTTATTGGCTGGCAGCGCGCTGATCCTGGCATCCTGCGGCAGCAATAACAATAATCCCGCGCAGACACAGGCGCAGATAGACTCAGCTGTAAATGCAAAATTAGCTGAACATGATGCTGCCAATGCCGCTAAAAACGATTCTACGCTGAAAGCTATAGAAAAAGAAAAAGCGGAAGCTATGGCTAAAGAGCATGAACATGCAGGCACTGCCAAGAAACATACCACAGCTAAAAAAGAAGAACCAGCTCCTGCACCAACTCCTGCACCACCACCACCGCCTGCTAATCCAAAAGAAAGTCGTTTTAATAACGCCAATGCAACTAATGGTGCTAATAAAACAACGGATCCTGCAAATACTAAAAAGAAAGAAGACAGGTTTAAATAAAAATTTAAAAATTGTTCTAATAAAAAAACCCGCATCTGCGGGTTTTTTTATTAGAACTGTGTAAACTAACAATTACTGCCAGCTACCAGTATAGGATTTTTCAACATTTGTTGGGTTCTTCAGTGTATATGTCCAGGTAATTAATTTCGTTGTTGCGTCATAAGTACCAGTACCGGTTGTTACATAATAGCCATCATTATCTGGTTGCTGAGATGCAATAGTAATTGTATTTCCACTTACAGTTGCAATAACATCATTGGTAAAAAGACCAGAGAAATTGCTTATTTTTATGTCTGTAATCGTAGTTCCAGCTACAATCGCCGATACATAAGTAGGTATCGTAGTTGTAGTAGTAGCTTCCTTGTCTGATGCACTCCATGTCTTAACAAATTTAGTACGGGATGCCGTTTCACAGTTAGTGCCTTCGTATCCTGTCACACAGGTACAGTTACCACCACTACAAGTACCTCCGTTCTGGCAGGTTACACCTTTACATGCATCCTTAGTGCAGGAGGTGTATAATACAGCGCAAAATGCGCTAATAGTCAAAAATGCGCCTAAAGCGATTTGCTTAATTGATTTCATAGACAATTTTTTAGTAAAAAAATAAATATTTCGCCAAAGATACGTTTTAGTGGCAATCCTCCAAATAATAGCTATCAATGAACCCGCATTTTTATTTATTTTAACTTCTTTACTTTTGAAGATTACTTTTGAATTACGAACAGTTTTTTCAAGTTATTTGCGGAACGGGGGAATAGTTTTACATTTATTAATGAGGTGTCTTTTGCGCCTTTTTTTACTTGTTTATTTTTGCATAAAATATTTTGCGTCTTTGCGCCTTTGCGAGAGACATTAATACCGTTACAGTATATGTCCAAAAAACACACTTCCCGCCCTGATGGGCTAGCCTATTCTACCAATAAGGATTTCTTCAACGATTTCCCGGAAGAAGAAAATATGGAGACATTGCCCAAAGACAAACAAAAGTTAAGAGTAAAACTGGATACCAAACAGCGCGCGGGCAAAGTGGTAACACTCATTGATGGATTTGCGGGTACCACGGAAGATATGGAAGCGCTGGCAAAACAACTAAAAACCAAATGCGGCGCAGGCGGCAGCGTGAAAGATGGCTATATAATTAT
Organism: uncultured Bacteroidota bacterium; assembly: GCA_903887005.1. Lineage (GTDB taxonomy): Bacteria > Bacteroidota > Bacteroidia > Chitinophagales > Chitinophagaceae > Nemorincola. Next base: position 20,684 of record CAISOH010000235.1, read on the forward strand.
ACAGGGAGATTATAAAGAAAAAGTAATTGCCTGGCTGAAGGATTGGGGGTATGTGCTGACTAAATAATAGCTCAATATTTATGAGATCGGGAGATGTGCCACACCTTGAAGGTGTGGCACATCTATATACAGTAAGTATATACTTTAAGCCGAGATTTTATTTTTGAGAAACACTAACATCCGGCAAGTTTATAACGCCTTATATTATAAGAGTTTGAATGAGCCTTGATACCGGAGATGTGCCACACTTTCAAAGTGTGGCACATCTACAAAATAAACCGGGCACATTTATTAATTTCAACAATACTTTATATATTTATATTCTAAAACCAAATCGTTATGAAAAATGCCTGCTTATTACTGCTCTCTTTTTTACTTTCTTTTTCATCATTCGCTGTTGTTGGACCTATTCTTGGTCAGACAAGCGCGTGCGCCGGTTCGGCAATTTCTTTAAGTGATACTACTGCCGGTGGTACATGGAGCAGTAGTAATACTTCAGTAGCAACTGTGGGCATTACAACAGGCATTGTTACAGGCATATCAGCGGGTAGCACTACAATTAAATATACGGTAAGCGGTGTTTACGTAACCGCTTCATTTTATGTTAATCCTTTACCAAATGCATATCCCATTACAGGGGGAGGCAGTTATTGTTCGGGTGGCGCCGGCATTCGTGAAGGATTACTTTCTTCGAACACCGGAATCAGTTATACATTATACAGAAATGGTGTACCTGTAGCCACAGTAGCTGGTACATATGTAGGTATTGATTTTGGAACGTACTGGCTGTCGGGCGTATATACTGTACAGGCCGTTGATATGGCTACCGTGTGCACCTCCACCATGTCTGGCACCGATACTATTTCTGTAATTTCCCCGCCAACTATCTATACTATAACAGGAGGGGGTAGTATTTGTACCGGTGGCCTAGGGGCAAATATTGGTTTAAGTGGTTCAAATACAGGGGTTACTTACCAGCTATTTTTTGGCGCTTTCGCAGTTGGGTCTCCTGTTACTGGTACAGGCCTGCCCTTCAATTTTGGGACATATACAGTTCCTGGTACTTTTGACGTACAGGCCACTGATGTTGTTACTGGTTGTAGCAGCTCGATGACTCGTGGCGCTACTATCACTGTTCTATCTTCGCCATCTTTGATAACCGGGAATTCCGGTGTTTGCGTTGGCACAGCAACTAATTTAAGCGATTCAATGGCAGGTGGCACATGGAGCAGCAGTAATACAGCTATTGCAAGTATTGGAGCAGGTACTGGTAGCCTTTCAGGCATCCTGCCAGGTACTTCGAATATTATGTATTCGCTTGGTTCAGGGTGTACCGCAGCAAAAACTGTAACTGTGTATAATTCAAGTCAACCGATAACCGGCACTTTTTCTAACTGCCCCGGTTTAACCATGAGTTTAAGCGATATTCTGGGAGGCGGCACATGGAGTTGCGGGAATACTTCCATAGCAACTATAGGAATAAGTACAGGTGTCGTATCTGCAATAGCGGCAGGCACGTCCACTATAACTTATACTTCAACTGGCACCTGCGGTACAATTACAAATACGGTAACAGTCAAGCCATATAGCATTATGTCACATGCTACAATAAATGCACCTGATACATTCTGCAATGGCCCTGATTTCTATATCAGTACATGCGGCATTTCTTCCACTTTAAATGTAACTACCTGGTTTGGGGATGGGACATCGAATAATACGTCGCTTACAACAGGAAGCACAAGCAGCCATGCAGATATTTTCCATGTCTATGAGCAGCCTGGGACTTATTCCGTAAAGCAGGTATTGTATAACGGAACGATACCGCAGGATTCTGTCGTATTCTCTTCTGAATATTTATATTGCCGCACTTTGCCGATTAAATTCTTTTACGATGCTAATAACAACTACGTATTTGATAGCGGAGATGCTTATAATCTGCTGCCTGTAGTCACCGAAATCGATTCAAACGGTATTCCTGTTGATACCATTAGTAGTACAACCGGATTTTACCATAAGGTTACCGGGCTACCGGGTACTGTTTATTCATTCAGAGTATTATCAGCGCCTGGAAACATGATCACATCTTGCCCCACATCCGGTATTATATACGATACCCTAAGTTCAAGTACCAAATGCAACACGCTTAGTCAATTTACGTCCGGGGGTACCCCCGGACGTAAATTGACTAAGAATCCTAAACTTCGTGCTGCTTATGACTCCAAAATTTATTCATCTTAGTCAAGACCAAAGGTACC
>CAISOH010000236.1 GCA_903887005.1 uncultured Bacteroidota bacterium
ACAAAGGATTTTACAACACTTATCACGGTAAAGCAGAAGCACAGTTACCATTATTCTGACAAACCGCCGTATGCCGAACGGCACGTACGGTGGTGTGAGAGGACGGTGAGGGAAATAATCCCTCACCTCCTACTCGATTCCCATATTATAATGCAATAAGCCGTTACTGCTATTATTGCAATAAAATTTGTCATTCAAAAGGGATGTTATTTGCTCGTGTCCACCGGAGGATTATTCCTTTCCTCTTTTGCATCCTTTCTTTCCTGTTTTCTTTCGGTTCTTGCATCCTTTCTTTTCTGCTGCTTATTTGCTGCTGTATCTGTAATTGGCGCCGGTTTTCCTGCTTCTTCTTTTTGTGCTTTTTCTCTGGCCTTCCTTTTAAAATAGCCTTTGAGCAATGCCGTATGCTTAATAGCTTCCATATTTTCAGTAAAGCCTTCGGTACCTTTCTTTACTGATTTTATGGCTTCATGCGCAGATTCCATGGTGGATTTGGCTGCGGTCACAGTTCCCACCAATCCCTTCTGTAAGTCATCTGTATATATTAATTTACCCAGGCTACCCTTTCCAGCGCTTATCTGGCGGGAAATGTTTGCCAGTGATGCGGTTATTACCTCTGCATTTTCTGCCACATGCGTAACCCTGGTAATGATCTTGTCAAAATCCACAGGGTTTTTGGTGAGTATCTGTCCATCGGGAGCAATTAACTTATCACCATTTGCGCCGGGAGCAATAATCACCAATTTATCACCCATCAATCCATCTGAACCTATTGAGGCCACTGCATCGCTTTTTAAAAACGGCTTTATCTTTGTTTCCAGCCTCATGCCCACTCTTACTGTTGTGTCATTCTTTATGGTTATATCTTCAACCGTGCCTACATTAATACCGGCAAACCGGATATTATTACCAACCTGCAAGCCTCCAACGTTTTTAAAGGTCCCATATATAGAAAAAGTATTGCTAAACATATCCTTCTTATTCCCAATAATAAATATACCTGCAAGTAACACTGCAAATCCTGCAAGTGTGAATATCCCTATTTTTACTTTTTGTGATGCTGATGTTTTCATAATAATTATTTAAAAAAAGAACGTACCAGTTCATCATCCGAATGTTCCAGCTCGTTGCAGGCTCCTTCCGCTATAAATATACCGTCATTCATTACCAGGATGCGGTCTGCAGTTATTTTGGCGCAGGCAATATCATGTGTAATTATGATGGATGATGTCTTGTATTTCTTACGCATGGTTAATATCAATTCGCTTATTTCTTTTGAGGTGATAGGATCAAGGCCTGTAGTAGGTTCATCATAGAGCATGATCTGGGGTTTCATAATCAGGGTTCTTGCAAGGCCTATGCGCTTACGCATACCACCTGAAAGGTCGGCGGGCATTTTATCTATGGCATCCAATAGCCCTACATTTTCCAGCATTTCTTCTACCAGTGTGTTTATTTCATCATTGTCTTTCATTTTCCGCACCCTTGTTAAGGGGAAAGCCAGATTGTCGCGCACCGTCATAGAGTCATACAAGGCCCCGCTTTGAAATAAGAAACCAATCTTTTCCCTGAGGGATTTCAGATCATTCTCTGACAGAGTTTTGACCTCCTGTCCGAATACATTGCATATTCCTTCATCCTGAGCCAGCATACCCACCATACACTTTATAGCAACTGATTTTCCGGTTCCTGATCTGCCAAGTACTACCAGATTCTCCCCTTCCCGCAACTCCATATTTATATCTTTCAAAACTTCTTTACTGCCGAAAGATTTTTTGAGGTGCTCAAGGCGGATAACAACTTCACCGGCTGTTTTAGCAGAGGTTGTTTGTGCCTTTCCGGTGTTTTCAATTGCTGCTTCCATTTCGTTGTTTGCCATGTTACATTGCTCAGTTATATACAAATATGCTGGTCAGTTGTACCGCAACAGCGTCTAAAACAATGATCCATAATGACGCGCTTACTACTGCCGAGTTTGCTGCAACGCCAACACTCTCAGTACCGCCATTGGAATTATACCCTTTATAACAGCCTACAAATCCAATTGCAAATCCAAAGAAAACCGATTTAATAACAGAGGGGAGCAGATCGCCGAAAGCAAGGGCGTGAAATGCTTTATTGAAATACAATACTGCAGTCACATGCCCGCTGATATTTGACCCGAAATAACCGCCGCAGATCGCTAATCCATCTGCCATAACACTCAGTAATGGCACCATTAAAGTGCAGGCTATGATCCTTGTGACAACTAGGTACTGGACAGGATTCGCGCCAGAGACCTCCATTGCATCTATCTGTTCTGTAACCTTCATGCTTCCCAGTTCGGCGCCAATGCCCGACGCTACCTTACCCGCGCATAAAAGCGCGATAATTACAGGCCCTATTTCCCGTATAACAGATACGGACACCATACCCGGAACAAAACTCACCGCTCCAAAAACCTTCATAGTAGGTATGGATTGCAGCGTCATTACAAAACCCAGTATAAATCCGGTTATGCCTACGAGCTTAAATGAATTATATCCTATCATATAACACTGGCGCACCAGCTCATTCCACTCAAAACCAGTTCTGAAAATATTTCTTATAAATCCACTCATAAAGGAGACCTGGTTACCCACCTCTTCAAATGTTTTACTCCATGATGGAGATTTTATTTGTTCCATACCTAGCCTGTTTCTTCAAAAGCTGTTAAGTGCATTTTATGATATAATAATTTTCGACACACAGCTTCCCTATAATCAATTAAAAATCATGCCAATATGAACAAACCGGATTTTATCAGCTAAATTTATGGCCTACATATAAAAGGATGAGCCAGGCTCCAATAACTATAATCACACCATGTTATAATGAGAACGTAATTGCCATAAAGTTTTTAGAAACTCTGGAGCATACGCTGTCGTCACTTCCATATAATTTTTGTGTTGTCGTTGTAAATGATTGCTCTACTGATGATACCTTAGCTTTATTAAAGAGGTTTAGCTTCATTAGCAGGAATTTAAGTTTGAAGATCATAAACCTCAAATTCAATGTAGGTCACCAGGTTGCAATTTACCAGGGGTTTTTGTATGCCTCTTCATTGAATGGGGATCACTTCATAGTAATGGATTCAGACGGAGAAGATTCACCGGCGGCTATTCCCGGATTACTTGCCTGTCTGGATACGGATATAGTAAATGTTGTGCGCAGCAACCGCAGGGAATCAATATTTTTCAGATTTTGTTACCGGGTTTATAAAATTATGTTCCGGCTTGTTACCGGCAAGCAAATGAATTTCGGCAATTTCTGCCTTATCAGCAGACAAGTAATGGAGCATGCCGTTTTTACGACCTTCTCCCACTTCGCCGCATTTTTGTCTAAACAAAAGTGCAATACACGATATATTGTGGCTCCAAAAGAAGAGCGTTTAGGCGGACATTCCAAGATGGGGTATAAAAAGCTTTTTTACCATGCCATTAAATCTTTTATTGAATATGGGGAAAACATCCTGATGATATTTTTTAAGGGGGGTATATTCCTGGCATTGCTGCTGTTAATCTGCATTGGCAATGCCGGTTATAAAAAATTCGTTGCACATGCCGCTATTCCGGTATGGACGGGTGTTGTGATGATGGGCCTTATAAATCTTGCAGTCATGTGCATTGGTTTTTTTGTGCTGGGGCTATTATTAATACATTTATACAAACGAAATCCCAATTCCAAAATTCCGATTTATGAACTTTGCACAAGCGGGAATACCGAAGAAGCTGTATAACTACATCATTGTACTGTTTCTTATTACTTTGTTTTTAAGAATAGTATTAATTGGTTATTACAATAATAATTTAGGCGGCATCGAGACCAATGTGGTCTATGGCATTCAGCGCATATTACTTGGCCAGCCCTTATATCAGGACCCCGGATCCAATACGTATGCAGTAATACAATACACTCCGCTTTATTATTGTTTTACTGCCGCTATTGCAAAACTTACCAGGATCAACGGACTTGATGTACAAGGCATTTATACCATTTGCAGAATACTGGCGATTGCCTTCAACCTGCTTACAATAGTTATTGTTGCTTTAATAATCCGTACCTGGAAGTTTAGCTGGTGGCAATCATTTGTATTCGCCTTGCCTGTACTAATTATCCTTACCTCTCATTATTATACAAGGGGTGACAGTATGCATTTGTTTTTCTTTACAGCAGCTCTCTATTCTTATATACTGTATAGTAAAAAAGAAAAGCTGCAATATATCATCATAACAGCATTCCTTTCCGCGGCCTGCTTTATGGCAAAGCAGAGCGGTATTTTAGTAATTGGCATTATTGGCGCCTTCCTTCTTTTTTCTGAACGTAAGTATTTAATGGCAGTTTTATACACGGTAAGCACAGTTATTTTTGCCTGCATTATAGCATGGTTATGCATTAATGGCGCATGGGAGGCCTTTTACCAGAATGCATACCTCGGATTAAAAAATGGTACCGACTTTTCATTTCTCTACAATATTTTCATCAGCCAGTTTTATACAGACATGGTGCTCTGTTACATTTTGGGTGGAATTATTGCATACTCGGCAATTAAAGAAATACGGGATAAACCATTCAGAATACTTGCTGCCGGTGTGGCTTTATCCTGGTTATTCGCAGTTGTTACCGGTCTAAAGAACGGCAGTTGTAATAACTATTTCATAGAGTTCCTGCTCCTTGTTATTATTACGCTGCCCCGGATTTTGCAAAGCCCCGTGAGCAATAATGTTCTGGCAAGGATATTTGGCCATTCCGTTACCATACACCGCTTTGCATGTATTGCTTTGTTCATCCTGGTCAGCTCAAAAACAGCGGGCTTTTTTACAGCCGTGTATATTGACAAAAACATTAAAAATAACAGCGCAGAATATGCCAATGAAAAAGCACTTTATGACTACTTTAAAAATGAACTGAAAATAAAAAAGCACGAACACATCTTATTTACCGAACGTAATTTTCTCGACAATATTTTTATTGAATACAGCATCATGCCCACCAAGGATGTAGTATCAGAAACATATCTGGCCAACAACACCACTTTTAATTATTCCGCCTTTGCATCAGGTATGAACAATGGCCTCATAAAATATATTGTAACAGACGAAAAGAAAAAAGACATGAACCGCTGGAATAAAGAAATACCCTTTATGCTCTTTGACAAAAACAAGTTCAGATGGCTTGGTGATAAGTGTGGATACTCGATTTATGTTTATACGCCCGGTTAATTACTTCCGGTTCAAAAGATCAATTACCCCTTCATTCTGTAAAATACGATAACCGATGCGGTCATTGGAAATTCCTTCCTTAAGTTCGTAAGTGAATTTATAATTGCCATCTTCGGAGAGGGTAGTAACAAAATAAGAGAATAATATGTCCTCATTAGCGCTGAATTGTTTTGCCACTTCATACAGGTGTGTGGACAATATCATCAGGTGATTAGGATGATGAAGCAAACCCTCCACTACAGCCTTTGTACATTCAAAAGCGTCATGCACATTCGTGCCTTTGAACAGTTCATCCATCAATACCAGATGAGGCTGCTGCTGCAATAATTTTTCCGCCGTTTGTTTCATCCGTTTTACTTCAGCAAAAAAGTAACTCTCACCACGCAGTATGTTATCCTCCACCTGCATATTTGTAATAATGCCCTGCAGAAAACTGATCCGGAGTGATTTTGCCGGCACACCCATTCCAATATGCGCCAATAAACCAGCCACTCCCAGGGCACGCATAAATGTTGTTTTCCCCGACATATTAGCGCCGGTGAGTACTAAAAAATTTCTGTTGTTGTCAAAAGCGATGTCATAAGAAACGGGGGTTTGCAATAATGGATGCCTCAATCCTTTTGCATCAAAACAGACCGGAGAGTCCGGCGTTAATTCAGGAAATACCCAACCATGTTTAATAGTTGCTTTAGCCATAGATTGCCAGGCGTCTAATTTTGCATAGCTGTTTATCAGCCGGTACACCACATGCTTCATTTCGCGCCGGGCCTTATAATTAAGCCGGGAAAGCTCGGCATATTTTATTTCTTTGGTAATGCTTATTAACTGTGGTGTAAGGCGGTGCTGCAATTCATCTTTTATCTTATTCAATTCCTTAAGCAGCAATGGCGGCACATCCTGCCCATCTGCTATTGCGGCAAGTTGAGTACAACCAATTAAAAAATCTGATAAATGCGATAAAGAGAACTGGATAAAAAAGTATTCCTGCTTATTTAATAATTTTTGAAAGAACCCATTAAGCGATAACATAAGTACACCTGGCGGCGCTGAAAAACTATCCGCCGTTTCGAAATATTTATCCAGCATCACTAAGGTGCCGTTCAAAATAATCTTCGGCCATAGGTCAGCATGCGCAGACCAGAACTTTACTGCATCCTGAACTTCCTTAAGTTTTTCAAAGGTATCAGGCGGGTTTTGTATGTGCTTGTGCAGCATGTCCCGACCGGCCTGTGTGCTCGTATAGTCCATTAAAGCAAACACATCCTCACTCCCGTCAGAGGAGAATATAGAAAGATCTTTGAGTGTGGTTTTATCGTTTTGCATGAATGTTGCCCTATATAAGGTTAGCATAATTAGCAAGCAACTCCTGCAAATGATCTTCCGTTATATACCCAGATTCATTTTTTTCAATTAGCTTTCCATCATTATTAAGTAAAAAAATTGACTCGTTCATGTTAATATGTTTTCAGTAAAAAATCATTCGCCATCTTCAAGCGATGTCATTTAATTTAGCGATGTCATTTCCCACATCGTATATCACCCCTTCGGGGTTTAGCACGCTGTTAGGACTATGTACTATAATAATATCATCCCTTCGGGATTTTTCTTTTTTTTATGAGGCTGCCTTTGGGTTTATTTGCATTTCTGTTTTAATACTAAAATCATTTTTTCTCTTTATAATCTCTGATACTAAGTAAACCCTGAAAGGGTGATATTATTATAGAAATCATTGACCCTATTCGCTAAACCCCGAAGGGGTGATATAATTACTCTATCCATTCGAATAAATATTTCTCATCAAAATCAATTTCAAATTTTTTAAGAAACCCGATATATTCTTCGCGAAATGTTTTATTCTTATGATGCTCTTCCTGGTTTAAAATATAGTCGTAAACTTTGCTAATCTGTGAATGTCCATACGAGAATGCGCCATATCCTTCCTGCCATGAAAATTTACCACGCACCATTTTTTTTTCATTAATAAAATTTGTGGAGTTGTTTTTAATTTCTCTTACTAACTCTGATATAGGCATAGAAGGGCGTAACCCAATAAAGGCATGTATATGGTCTGGCATACCATTAACAATTATTGGTTTTTGTTCTTTGCTTTTAATGGTGCCTGCTATGTATTTATGCAATTCGTCTTTCCATGTTTTGCTTATCAGATTTTCTCTGTCTTTGACAGCAAAAACAACTTGTATGTAAACCTGTGAAAATGTGCCCGGCATAATGTAGATTTTATATCACCCCTTCGGGGTTAAGTACAAAAGTTACTCAATTCACTATAATAATATCATCCTTCGGGATTTTTAACTTGCTTTATGTTTGCATTTACCTTTCAAACATTAACCTTTGCCCCCTCACTCCATCATTCACTTTCCCGTTTTGATAAACGATTTCACCATTTACAAATGTAGCATGTACATATGCCGGAAACGTATGACCTTCAAATGGCGACCAGCCGCATTTATACAAAATGTTTTCTTTGCTTACCCTTGTTGTATCATTCATATCCACCAAAACCAGATCGGCATGATACCCTTCCCTGATATAACCACGCTTAGAGATCTGGAAACATTGGGCAGGCGCATGGCACATTTTCTCCACTACCTTTTCTATAGTTATTTGCCCTTGTTTTACATACTGCAACATCAGCAACAGGGAATGCTGCACCAGAGGCACACCGGATGGGGCCTTTTGATAGGGCTGTTGCTTTTCTTCCCATGTATGCGGCGCGTGGTCGGTAGCAATTATGTCTAAGCGGCCGTCCAGCAGAGCTACCCATAATGCCGCTTTATTTTCCGGTGCTTTTATCGCCGGGTTGCATTTGATAAGATTTCCGTATTGCGCATAATCATCTGCCGTGAAATGAAGATGATGTACACACACTTCCGAAGTGATGCGTTTTTCAATAAGCGGTAACATATTGGAGAACAGCTGTAATTCCTTTGCCGTGGATATATGCAGGATATGCAGCCGGCTGTTATGTTTTGAGGCTAGTTGTATTGCAGCAAAAGAGCTTTCAAAACAAGCTTCGGCGTTTCGTATTAACGGATGATAAGAAGCATTATCAGCATTCTGATATTTAACCTTGTTGGCATTGATAATGTTTTCATCTTCACAATGCGTAGCTATCAGCAATTCTGACTCTGAAAATATTTTAGTCAGCGTCAGGTAATTATCTACCAGCATATCTCCGGTGCTGGAGCCCATAAATATTTTCACACCGCACACCAGTTTCTTTTTGTCGTTGGTGCGCAACACCTCATCCACATTGTTGTTAGCCACACCCATGAAGAAGGAATAATTGGCAACAGATGTTGCAGCGGCAATGTCATATTTCTGCTGCAGTATTTCCTGTGTCAGCGCAGGAGGATTGGTATTGGGCATTTCCATAAATGAAGTAACCCCACCCGCTACAGCAGCATGTGCTTCCGTAGCTATGGTAGCCTTATGAGTAAGGCCGGGCTCCCTGAAATGCACCTGGTCGTCTATAATGCCGGGTAAGAGGTAAAGCCCTTCCGCATTAATTTCCACGCAATTGCCGGCAGTTTGTATATTTTCATCTATACGGTCAATAATGCCATCTTTTATCAGAATATCTTTTACATTGCAAACACCTTCATTAACTACAAAGGCTTTCTTTATTATTTTAGAAAACATATTGCTATTTTCGTCCCGTTTGAGAGGACAATTTTTTATTTTACAAATTTACCGGATATACATCTGAAAAACTTCGTTTATGCTAAAAAAAGCTTTTTTACTTTCAGCGCCTGTTTTAAGTGTTCCTTCCTGTTTTGCAACTAATTACTCCTATTTTGGTACCATGGTAAATGCTTCCGGGAGGGCGCATGATTCCTTTTAAAAATGAAAAAATATTAATTCTATATACAAAATCAGATATTTTATTAATTTTAAGGCTCTATGAAGTACAAAATATCAAAAATAGTGGTTCTTTTCGCTATCTCTTTATACCTAAGTAGCTGTATTGTCCACCACGTAAGAACGGACAACTATAGCCCCGGGCATGGCCAATACCGCCGCGCAGGGAGGTATTGGTAGGTATATCCATGATAGGATTTTATGGATCAGCAAACCAATTATATCGTTTTCCTATGCTATGGAAATGAAGGTATTCTTCATGAATGCGCGTATTCATTATTGTCGCTATCGCGCTTATATACACCTGCTGAACTTACTCATACAGAAATATGGATTTATACGGACAATCCTGTATTCTTTCAATCGTTTAAAGATTGCCGGCTGCCATTGCGATACAGGCCTCTTGATAAAAACACAATTAAGCAATGGCGCGGCAATATAGATTTTACCCATAGGGTAAAAATTGAAGTTCTGAAAGATCTTACAAAAGATAAGAAAGGGAATATTCTTTACGTGGATTCAGATTCGGTATTTACACATCGTATTGATAAGGTATGGCGACAGATACAGGAAGGTAAATTGTACATGCATGTGATGGAAGGAATTGTAAGCGGCCGCATCAATATTATTATGACAAAGCTGAATGCCCACCTTCAAAAAAACGCCACGTTAAAAATAAACGGAAAGCCAATTCATGATCTTGCCATGTGGAATGCAGGTATGCTGGGCTTTAATACTAAGTATTGCCATTTACTTGATAAGGTTTTAGCGTTTACTGACAGCGAATATCCAAAGTTCCCGAAGCATGTGGTAGAGCAGTTCGCATTTTCCGTTTATTTCCGGGAAGCAGGCCAGGTTAAGGCCGCAGCGCCATACCTCATCCATTACTGGAACCTTAAAGAGGTACGTAGTACACTTGCTTCATTCTTCCTGCATTTTAAAGACAAAAGCTGGGAAGAACTGGCCCTATACAGCCAGTTGATACAAATGCATGTGCTGATGCAGGAGAAAGTAAATTTCTACGAAAACCGGAGCATTTTACAAAAGCTGCAAAACAAACAATGGCTTCCTGTAAAACCTGATTGGGAAGAACTGCTTACACAATTATAGCTGTAAACTGCCAAAGGCGTTCCAATTCACCGGCCATGCTTTTTATTTCAAACCTGCTGGGTATTTCCTTAATGGCAGGCTTTTTAAAAATTATCAGAGGTTATTGGCAAGGGACCTTTCTTTTTGGCAATTGCAGCGCCGATCAATGAAAAGATAGCTCCGTAAATCAAGGTACTTAACAATATTATGCCTATCATAATAATATTCCAATGTTCTTTGAAGGCATTCACATAGGTATCTATTTGATCTTCGGTAACATTTGGATTTTTTGCCATTTCATCGCGCATAATACCCAAGGCCTTTTCTTTCATTTCAGGGAATACATAAATGGATATTATGCCCCATCCTATCATCACCAGAGTTGTAAGCATAACCGCTTTGAAACAACTTCCGAAAACATTACCGAAGGTTACATAGCCATCATTGGCTTTTGAAAAAGCAATTGCATTCAAAATGATACCGACCAATAAAGGAATGTAAGACACATAGTTTATACCTTTAACAAATGCAACTCCTGCCACATAAATAGTTACGCCTGTTATTACCATTACTAAACCGGTAATAAAACCATATGCGAGGTGTGTGTTTTTCTTTTCCATAATTTATTTTTTAGTGAAGTTGTTTGTAATAAATATTGTTTGCGAATAAGCTTAAATTTTATCAATTTCCAGGAGCCTTAAACCTTTCTTTTCAGCAATTGCACCACCAATCAATGAAAAAATGACGCCATAAAATAATGTGGCGAAGATAACAGAACCAATAATACCCAAAAACCAAACTTTTTTAGCAATGTTAAATGCGGTATTCACCTGTTCCTCGGTCATTTTTGAATTGTATAATAGTTTATTGTGTATTTCTGCTAATGCCCTTTCTTTTACTTCCGGGAATACAAAATCAGAAACAGGTATCCAGGCTACCCTTACCGCCATAATAATCAATACCGCTTTGAAACAGCTTTCAAAAATATTGCCAAATGTTACATAGCCTTCATTAGCTTTTGAATAAGCTAAAGCGTTAAGAATAATACCAATTAAAAAAGGTATATAAACAAGATATACGATTCCAGGATTAAAAACATCTTTCGAATAAGTCAGATAAATAAGGGCCATACCTATAATAATCATTACGATAACGGTAATTAAACCATATACGATATGTGTTTTTATTCCCAAAATTTATTTGTTCAGGTAAAGTTGGTCATTATTTATAATACCTACAACCTTTCCGCTAAGTTTTTTTCCAATGAATGGATTATTGCGGCTTAGGGATTTTATGTTGTCAAGGGATAAAGTATGATCTCCGCCGGTAGAAAAAATAGTTATTCCGGCTTTATTTCCTTTTTTTATTTCCCATGATTCCAGCCCGAAAATATCCCGTGGAATTATTGCCAGCGCTTCTACTAACCGCTCTATGGTCAAATATTCTTTCAGCGTATCCCAAAGAATATTGAAAGTAATCTCCTGCACTGCCATGCCATCGGCGGCATATTCAAATTCTTTGGCTTTGGCGTCCCATTCGTGCGGGCGATGGTGAGATGCAATGCAATCAATTGTTCCGTCTTTCAGTCCTTCGATCAGCGCCAGCCTGTCTGTCTCGCTACGCAATGGCGGGGCGACCTTATAAATACTGTCATAGCCCGTAAGTGACTCGTCCGTTAGCGCCAGGTGGTAGGGCGTTACCGAACAGGTAATGGTCAATCCTTCCGCCTTGGCCTTGCGTATCATTTCGACAGACTCAGTGGTTGATATACCGGTAAAATGAAGCTTAGAGCCTGTATAACGTACCAGTTCAATATCGCGGTGTACCATTATGGTTTCTGCAAGGGCAGGGATGCCCGCCATACCCAGCCCGGTGGATATAATGCCTTCATTCATTAGTCCGCCGGAAGATAATGTAGCATCTATAGGTATTTGTATAACAGTGCCGTTAAATGCCTTTACATATTCCAGCGCTTTCAGCATAAGGTTGGCATTCTGTATAGGTTTCCAGCCATCGGAGAAAGCGATTGCGCCATTTTCACGCATATCCAGCATTTCCGCCAGGTCCTTTCCATCTGTATTTTGTGTTGCAGCACCAATGGGATGCAGCCCCACTATATTTCCGCCTGCTTTCTGCAAAACATACTGGATAATTGACTTGGTGCTTAATGCAGGTTGAGTACCGGGAGAAAGAAGAACATCTGTAAAGCCCCCGGCTGCGGCGGCAGCTAGGCCGCTTGCTATAGTTTCTTTATGTTCAAAACCGGGTTCGCGGTAATCAGCGAATACGTCCACCCAACCCGGGCTTATGTGTAAGCCCTTTCCTTCAATCACAGTATCTGCATCTGATTTAATGGAGGCGGCTATATTAATAATAATACCGTCTTCAATCAAAAGGTCAACTATTTTGTCGTGATACTTTGACTGCGGGTCAATAACCCTCGCCTTACGAATATGAACCTGCATTGTGCTGATAATTTCAAATGTTAAGTCAAAAGTAAAAAGTAAAAAGCAGAAAGTATAGGCAATATATTGGATAGATTTATTAAATTATCTTTTTTCGTTCATGAGAACCTTGATGAAACAACCGTAAGTACATCTTTTTTGTTTAGAATGTGTTTGATTATCTTTAAATATGTTAATTTTGTAGAAAAGAGAAATGAAATATTATGGTGATGGCAGAAATAAGACAGCAATTACATCAGTACATTGACACTGCTGATGATAAGAATGTTGAAGCTATATATACAGTATTGCAGGGGAGCATGCAAAATCAGCAAAGATTTTCAACCGAAGAACTGAAAAACTTTTACGACATCAGGGCAAAATACCTTGAAGGGAAAACAGAAACCTATACTGTAGAAGAAGCGCATAAACTTATCAGGGCCAGCAGGAAAGGAAAATGAAGTATAAATTAATTATCACTCAAAATGCCTTACAGGATGAAATGGAAGCATATCATTATTATGAAGATATTCGTCCGGGCTTAGGGGATAAGTTTTTAGAAAGTTTGGAAAACCGATATAATGCATTATCTGAGCATCCTGATTATTATAGCTATTCCGATAGCAATAAAATCATTCGTGATGTTGCCATTGATGTCTTCCCCTATTTAATTATTTACGAAGTATCAGGGAATTATGTAATAGTCTTTACTATTCATAATACCTATAAAAAGCCATATACACATGGCTAAGAGAGATTTAGAATTCCGCAAGCAGGATGCTTCTATATAGTAGTACGAAGCGGGACTTTGTAATAAAAAGGGGGGTAATTTAACCAAAGTACCAGTGGGCTTTCCCAAATGCGAAAATAAGCTGAGATGCAAAATAAATTTCCAAATCGCAATTTTGTCCAGTGTTACACAACAGCCACCCTTTGTTTGGCCAGCAAAAAGGTTTCCGCAGTCAGCATTACAAGAGCTAAAATTACACAAACTTTCCAAAGCGGGAAACTACTGGTATTATCTGTTTCCGCTATTGTACCGGCGCCTGTTATGTTCAGCCATTTAATATTGTCGCCTTTCCATTCGTTCTTTAAAACACTTACATCGCGAAAGTCAAGCTGCGATTCGCTTTTATCCTGGTTGAGGGCTATTTTAGTGGTATCGGCACCGGGGGCAGCCAAAGCATAAAAACCGGGCTGCTGCACCGACTGGTCTATGAATATATCCAGCCCTGCGCCATTCGGGCGTTGCGGGGGTATTATATCCAGTCCCTTTCCATATACATGCACTGTATTCCTTTCAGAAACATTGGCAAGCGGTAAATAAACCGGTTGCTGCGTACCAGCGGTAATAGCGTATATACTGCTGCTGCCGCTCTGTATGGCCATTTCGTAAAGGAATGGCGTGAAAAAATAACTGCCGGGGAAATTGCCAGATTGAAGATCGGCTGAAGTGGCGCAGATATAAAGCTGCCCCCTGGAAGGAGTATAGCGGGCCAGCAGAGGGTCCCCGTTTCTAAAGCTCAATACCGATTGTTGATTCGCACTAAGTCCTGAATTGATAATATAATGCCAGTTGGCGACGGGAAGCTGCACATTATCCGGTATTTTTTCAAAAAGGTCTTTTACAAGCGCACTTCCCTGTTGTAATGAACTTGCGGTTTGAACGCTTGTATCTATTCCTGAGATACGTATATCCCCGGCAAATTTTAATCCATCATTCAGAGACTGGAAATTACTTGTCCGCCCCGGAAAGATACAAATGCTTTGGCCCTGTTGCAGGGCGTCATTCAATGTTTTTCCCAATATATCATCAATACGGCTAATGCCGTTTAATATCACCAGGTTGTAATCTTTCCAGTCTTTTGGAGCACCGGTAATGTCCATATTGTTTAACCGGAAACCATTATAAGCACGGAATGCTGCCTGTATATAAGGGTTAGGCTGCCCCTCATTGAGTACAAGTACCGATAGATTTGGTGAACTCCGGGCTGTAATACGGAAAGTGTCGTCAAAACGGACAACCGCGTCATTTACTGTCAGCTCTATTCTTTGCCAGCTTGCGTCATTTACATTAAAGCTAAGTGTATCAATACTTTCTTTTTTATCAGAAAAATTAAGAGATGCAGCGCTCTTAACCTGGCCGTTTATTGAAAGACTTAATACCGGGTTTTCTTTAGGAGCTTTACCCGATGAGCGTGTATGGATAACGAGGTAGTTGCTTTTCCCTGTTTGCAATACCGGTGTTGTAAGCCAGGCGGTATCTATATAAATATCTTCCGGTTCATTGGTTTGCACCGGCAACCCATAGAAGGTAATACTTTTCATCAGCGACTTATCAGGCTGCGCAGGAAAAGCGCTTTGCTGGAAATCGGAATAATAAAATACATCAGCACCGCCTCCGCCTTCATTTTGTAATATACTTTGGACGGTAGCAAGCACCTGGTTTACCGTTTTTGCTGCTGCCGAAATATCAGTAGCGTTTATTTCAGCAAATACTTTATCAGCAGGTTCAGCGCGGTAACTTACGGGCTTATCGTTGGTAAGCAATAAAAACCTGCTTCCGGGTATTGCATGCTGCACTTGTTTGCGGGCTGCCTCTTTTGCAATATCCAGCATATTGCGGGCTCCCTTCTTTACAGACATGCTATAAGAATTATCAAGATAGATAACCTGTAGTTTATTTACATCATTCTTTTTATTGTTGTTATTAAAGAACGGCTGCGCGAAAGCAAGGATAAGGAATGCTAAAAACAGCAGGCGCATTGCCAGCAGCCATTTATACCGCACCTGCGACTGCTTACGGGAATTCAATTGTATATTTTTCAGGAAACGGGTATGCGGGAACAATACCGTCTTGTACTTACGGAGGTTGAATAAGTGTATTAGTACAGGAATAGCCAGCGACAGCCCTGTAACCAGAAAAAGCGGATATAGAAAACTCACCTTACAAATATAGTGGAATGTGGGGAATGACTGTAAAAGCAGGATATTTTAACTTTTTTGAGAAGCTGAAACTGCCACCTGGGATGTTTATTAACCAGGTCAGGGTCCGCTATATTCATAAGTTAGTTGAGCCTAACTCTAAATAATTACTAACAGTTCTGTCTTATCATCATTTATATATTTTGTTCTTGTAAATAAAGGTATGCTTCGTAAGATCTTTCCCGACATTGGAATGACCACCTTTATTGGGCAATAGAATTCCAAACTTTGAACGGTGCCAACGCAACGGAAGCAAAATAGCTGCAAAGTGCCCCGACCACAATTATATCTGTTTTTAATTCCTGTATTTTTCAAATATGTAGCCGGAAAAAAAATTCTACATTTGCACCATGATCGCCACACTCGAACAAGCCACCAAACTGGGCCTTCGCGAAGAAGAATTTGAAAAAATAAAGGAAATACTGGGCCGCACACCTAATTTCACTGAAACTGCTATGTACTCCGTAATGTGGAGCGAGCATTGCAGTTACAAAAACAGTATCAAATGGCTGAAAACCCTGCCGCGTGACGGGGCTAAACTCCTGGTGAAAGCCGGTGAGGAGAATGCCGGACTTGTTGACATAGGCGATGGCTGGGGCTGTGTATTCAAAATAGAGTCTCACAACCACCCTTCCGCTATTGAGCCTTTCCAGGGCGCCGCCACAGGTGTAGGTGGTATTCACAGGGATATTTTTACAATGGGCGCCCGGCCCATTGCTTCACTTAATTCTTTACGCTTCGGCAAAGTGGATAACCCAAAAACGAGGTGGCTGATAAAGGGTATTGTAAAAGGTATTGGTCATTATGGCAACTGCTTCGGGGTACCAACTGTGGCCGGTGAAGTATATTATGAAAGCTGTTACCAAACCAATCCATTAGTAAACGCCATGAGCGTAGGCGTAGTACGTATAGGGCAAACGGTTTCCGCAACATCGCACGGTGCAGGTAACCCGGTATTTATTGTTGGCGCCTCTACAGGTAAGGATGGCATTGGCGGCGCTTCATTTGCATCTGCCGATATCAGCGAGAACAGCGCGGAATCACTTCCATCGGTACAGGTAGGCGACCCGTTTGAAGAAAAGAAATTATTAGAAGCCTGCTTAGAAATGATACCCACCGGCGCATTGATAGGTATGCAGGATATGGGCGCTGCGGGTATCACCTGCAGTACCAGCGAAATGAGCGCCAAGGGCGAACATGGCATGATCATCCATCTGGACAAAGTGCCTACCCGACAGCATAACATGAAGCCCTGGGAGATGCTGCTGAGCGAGAGCCAGGAGCGTATGCTGATAGTGGTGAAAAAGGGCAGGGAAGCTGAGGTGGAAAAGATATTTGATAAGTGGGATATACACTGTGTGCAGATAGGCGAAGTAACGAAAGATACTAATATCAGGTATTACATGCATGGCGAACTGGTGGCTGATGTGCCCGCCGAAAGCCTTGTGCTGGGTGGCGGCGCACCGGTATATGAACGTGAATACTCAGCGCCTGAATATTTCAATGAGATAAAAAAATTCAATCCCGATAGCATTAAGCAACCGGATGATCTGAAAGAGATCGCCTACCAGTTAATACAGCTTCCCAACATCGCCTCCAAACGCTGGATCTACGAACAGTACGACAGCATGGTAATGACCGGAAATACGCAAACGAATGAACCAAGCGACGCTGCTATAATACGGGTTCACGGTACGGAGAAAGGGCTTGCCATGACAACTGACTGCAACAGCCGCTATGTATTTGCCGACCCTTATAAAGGCGCAATGATAGCCGTGAGCGAAGCAGCCCGTAATATTGTTTGCAGCGGGGGCTTGCCCGTAGCTATTACCAATTGCCTCAACTTTGGCAACCCTTATAATCCGGAAGTATATTATCAATTCGTGAATGCTATAAAAGGAATGGGCGAGGCTTGCCTGAAATTTGATACGCCTGTGACAGGCGGCAATGTGAGCTTCTATAACCAGAGCGAAGACGGCCCGGTATATCCCACACCTACTATAGGTATGGTAGGTGTGCTGGATAACCTTGACCAGAAAATGACGCTGAGTTTTAAACATCCCGGCGACAGCATATACCTGCTTGGACAAAACAGGAACGATATCAACTGCTCTGAATACCTGCATCATTTATGCGGCGTCACTTATAGCCCGGCCCCATATTTCGACCTCGAAGAAGAATACCAGTTACAACAAACCGTATCCAGACTAATCAGCGAAAAGGTCATCAAATCGGCACACGATATTTCTGAAGGCGGCCTTTTTGCCTGCCTGTTGGAAAGCGCTATGACCAATGGCCTTGGCTTTACCATACATACCGGTAACGATATCCGTAAAGACGCAACTTTGTTTGGCGAAGCGCAAAGCAGAGTGGTTGTGAGTGTGAATCCTGATATACACGCCCTTTTTGAAGCAGAGATGAAAGGCCTGCCATTTACCAAAATAGGCCATGTGAATGCCAATAAAGAAATCTGTGTAGATGATGAAAGCTGGGGCTTTATTGCTGACTGGAGAGAGGCATATGATACAGCTTTGGAGAAGCTGTTAAACCCCTGACCCCTTAAGGGGAACCAGCTATTTAGCTTCTGCAATGACTCTCTACATTAGTTCTTTTGTGTACGTCTTTGTTTCCGTTTTTTGATTAGGTCTTTATTTCGTCTAAAATCCCTGCCCCCATTGAAAGATCGGGACCTTGTTCAGGGGGGCTTGCTATTTGGCTTGGTAGAATAACTTTAGAAAAAATAATACAATTTAGCAGATTTATTTTATAAGGTTCTATCAAAGCCCGGGATGTTACCAGAGCTGAAGACATATTCACAAGTGAAGCCCCTTTAGGGGTTTGGGGTTTCATAGCACACCTGTGCATAAGCTACATTACGCTACTGGTCTAAGTATCTCACTGCGTCCTCCTATGTGGAAGCGTCGCACTTCCGATGAAGAAAGGAGTTGTTATCCCCCATTGACGGTAATATTCTGAAATAATAATAAATCGTAGTTGGCGGTAAATCTCTGATGTAGCCTGCCCTGAATAGAAGGGTCTTTGAGGCACCCTGCCGATAACGATCTGTACTTATTGGCGAAGCTGGAATTTTTTTTAATCAAGTACTTTAACTTTGTATCATGTCATTACAATATATAGCAGACAGTTCAGGTCTCCCTATTGCGGTTATTATCCCGATTGATGAATGGAATGGAACGGAATAAATATCCCGATGTGGAAACCATTGAAAGCGATTTGCCACAATGGCAAAAAGACATTATTGATGCACGCCTGAAAGAAATTGCTGATAATCCGGGATGCCTGCGCCCGATTGAAGAATTGTTCGAAGAATTAAATAATGAAGAAGATTAAATCAGAATTTCAACTTCTTACTGTCCTGGTGATTATTCCAAAAAGATAATAAAACAACCATCTTCTTTATTGGATAAAAACGATAATACAGGGTGATCTGTTTATTGACTATAGCTCTTCTGATTTTCTTATTCTTGCCCGAAAATGAATATAACTTAGGATTGCCTTCGATATTCAGCACTACATACTCACTCCGGAGTATGAATTTTTTCAACTCCTTTTCTGTCCAGGCATCCTTCAAATACTCAATATTGTCTGCGTATGTTTTCTTTGCCTGGTCAGACCAGAAAACAGTTACAGCCATTTTTTATATTTTTTCATTACTTCATTATGAGGAGTTAACCTGCCTTCATCTGCGTCTTTTAATCCCTGTTCTATGGAAGATTTAGCCTCATCGCTCAAATCATCCCACCAATCATGTTCCTCTTCGGCATCCAGCATAGCACGCACCATCTTCAGGGATTTTTCATCAGCGTTGTCAATCTGTTTTTTTACACTAATGCGCAATTTTTCAGTTGCTGTCATGGCGTTATTATTTATTCACAAATTTAAGGATTTATAACAATATTATCACTGGTCGAAATCACACTTGTGCACATTGGTCTGGTCCCACTCATCCTGCCATGTGGAAGCGTTCTTCCTGTCCTCACTACCATGCAAAGGATACCTTTAAACGAAAGATTATTATTCCTTCACAAATTTACCAGCAATACCGCCGTTGATTAATATAATGTAAACGCCTGCGGGCAAGGCTGCTACATTGGCTGCTGCCTGATTGCTGTCGTGGTTTCGGCTATGCACGGTTTGGCCCGGCAGGTTTTTTATTACCAGCTGCCTGATTTTATCTTTTGCGATGATCGTAATTTCATTTACAGCCGGATCAGGGAAAATGATGGTTGGCTCATTGTTATTGGCGGTAACCGGTACGCCAACAAAGCAACCGGCATCGCCTACATCAAGCGTCAGTGTAGAAGATGAGCAAAATAATACTACTGCAATGATTTACGCATCCGGTATTTCAGGCTCCACTAATTTTGCCAGCTTTTCCAACGATTCCTGCCATCCCAGATAACACATTTCTGTTGGTATAACAGAAGGGATGCCATCCTGGATGATTTTAAGTTCTGTGCCGACTGAAACTTTCCTGAGCCAGATGGAAGTAATCATTTCTCCGGGCAGATTGGGGTCGTCAAATATATCGGTGTGCTTTATAAATTCATTCAGTTTGATTTCCAGGAATTTTCCCCCAAACGAGTGTCCGTTGCCGGTGGAAAAATTAGTAAACGACATTTTATAATCACCTCCCACACGCATATCCAATTGATGGACCTCACATAAAAATCCATAAGGCGGCAGCCAGAATGCCATCGCATTGGGTTCGCTAAAAGCCCGGTAAACCTTTTCGGGAGTTGCTTTCAAAACTCTGTGTAATGTTACTGTATTGTTTGCCATATCAGTTGTTTTATGTAAAAATAATGCTGTTTAACATTGCTGCCTTTCGGCGAAATGAAACTATTTTTTCATTGCGTGTAAGTCTGTTTTTCTCATGCATTTAAAATTTTTGTCAGTCGCAGGCACACATTTAATAAGCAGTATAGAGGAATTTTTATTCGCATTGGAAGGTTTCCAATTTACATCTATAATTTTAGCACAGCATGTTTTTATAATTTTGGTACAGCATAGTTTTATAATTTAGGTACGACATGGTTTTATAATTTAAGCAGCGCTACAAACGTGTTGTTTTTTTCGCTTTTCATTTCATCCCCTCTGCGTTTGATTACCTTTTATTTTCGCATTCGCAAATCAGGAATTTGCTTCCACTTCGACGTAATAAGAGTTTAAAGCCGAACTATTTTTTTATTTTTGAGAAGTTACGGGCAACTGGGGGGGAAATAAAATTATAGCAAATAAATCCACAAATCATGTTATAACCCCATCGGGGTAAAAGCTTTGTAGCCGCGCAAAAAAACCACTGGACGCACCCCGTCAGGCGGTGCAACAATTCGTGCAGGAAAATAAATTGTGGCTCTCCACACTGGCGTGGGTCTGAAGTATAGCCATGTGCATAACCGACCCGCGTCCACGCAATTGAGATTTTTCATTTGATTCCAGTCCAATCTACATAAAAGGATCGCATATGCGATCCTTTTATGTTATCAAGCTTTTTGATCTTTTCTTTAAATGACGATATTATCCAAATCAATATTGTTGAAGAAAAAAAACAATACCGGCAAAGTTGTTAAACACGATCTACTTTGTAATGCAATTTTAAAAATGTTTTTATGTGTTTTTCAACTTCATTAATTGTAGGTATCGCATCAAACTGTGGATCCTCATAAAAATTATATGGATTACGCCAATATTCCGCTTTTAAAAGTAATTGTTGTGCAGCAATATTATCATGTGGCATTATAGCATATGCAACATCCATCCATTTATCGTATAAACCCGGCTGTTTTGTTGGTATAGTATCAGGAGGAAGGTTTTCAAGATATGACTTTGTTGCTCCACATGCCTTATCCATCAATTTAATGGCAGTTAAAATACTTCCTTTCTTTTGGTCGTTATACTTTGTAAATTAATCTCTTATCGAATTTAAAAAAGATGCACCGGAAATAACTGCGCCAATCATATGTTTTCATTTTCTTCTAACAAATATCGTAATTATATCCCATAGCGTTGCTATCAATACTGCCGTTCGCAGTGAATTGTGTCATTTTAATCAGTAAATTGTCTTTTTTCAACAAAACTTTCAATTTACTAAATGTCAAAATCAGCAATTGAGGCACAAAAAATTAATAGTTTGATTACTGAGGGGAAAACTATTCAAGCAATAAAGATGGAAAACAGCTATGATACTACTCAATGGTATAATTATAGTGCAAAAGCGTATAAGATTAATTTGGAAAATGAAAGGCAGAAACGTAGCGAAAATGAGCGAGATCCACATATTTCCACTACTTCCCGAAATGATGTTGTTTCAATTTTAGAACTTAATGAGCTACTGGCTAATTACGCTTTACTGATACCTGTTTTTTCTACCATGACAGATTTTAAGCAAGTAAAGACTTTGGCCTCTGATTTACCTTTAACTGAGCCCCAAATAATCCAATTAATAGGTGATTTGGCAATGCATCCAAGGCTGAGGGTTATGCAAAAAAAAGGTCGTTTTGAACAATTCGAATATTTTAAAAACTTCTCTAAATTCATTGATGCAGCAGTATTATCGTTTTACAGAGCAAACTACATTAGTTGTTATTTAACTCTTGTACCAGTAATCGAAGGAGTAATAATCAGATGGATGGGCTACAAAGAACATGATCTCAAACCAGAGTTTGAAGATATCAGAAAATTTTTTAAAAATACTCATGTAAGGCAACCATCACCATGGAATATTGAATTCCATGATATTTATGTAAGAGTATGCAATAAGATAATAAATGATCACTTCTATAGACCATCAACCAAAGGGCAAGCGCATGAAGACTTCAACCGACATGTTGCGTCACATTTGTTAAATGATAACAAATTTGCCAACAAGAAGAATTGCGTCAGATTGTTTATTTTGATTGACGCAATGGCCGAAATATATTTTTACGAATCGAGAAGACGTGATGACCCTAGATTTTCATTACGCAATGATGAAATGGAAAGAGATATTATATCTTTCACAGAAGCAATGTTAGCAACTTCGATTTCATCTCCCGAACAGGTAGTATTAAATTTGCATTAATTTAGTTGCCATACTTTGGCGGTTACAACCACTAAAGGTTAAGCCCTAGGTTCTGCGTGATCCCGTAAATTTCCATCAAACCTTCAAATATCTGGTTCGACATTTTCTTTTTCATGTTCTTTAAAAGCATTGCCAATTACAGCTATCTTTCAATTGCTTTTTCCAAAAAAAGACAAGTAACAACAAAGGTATAGTAACACCACTTGCAATCATTTTCATAATTTCTTTTATCGTTTCAATAGCTCAATCTACTGGTTTAAATATTCAACTTCTAATTCAAACTTTGTTTTACTGACTATCATTTTACCAACTTTGGCAAGATGATAGTCTCTATTTTTAATTATCTCATTAATTATATCAATGTTTTGCTTAGAAGTAGATGCACCAAAGTATAATTCAACCAATTCTATTTTGTCAAACGGTAAATATCCGTTTTTGTACATTTCTAATACTCTAACTTCTTGTTCATATTCCCACACTTTTGATTTTGTACAAAGCCAGTATATTAAATCAATTACGTCCTTATTGCTTTTAACAAAAGAATGTTCTACTGGTTTAAATTCATATGTATAATTCACATTAAATGCATTGAGGTCATCATCACTGTTAATAAATGCCTTTGTATTAAATCCTAAACAAAGACCGGTATGTTTTTGAGAATAATGAGACCACATTAATGTACTCATATTAGTTCTTGATAAACATAGGATTCCAAGTTCATTTTTAAACTTCTCATATGCGCCTCTAAATAATTCTTTAACGACATCGGTTGGGTATTTTAATGTAGATATTGATGACATTCTATTTATCGACTTGTTGAAATCAAGTAAACCTAAATGCGGATCAAATGGGTCATTAAACTTATCAGGGCATTGGTATAGTAAAGTGGAATTCGTTA
Organism: uncultured Bacteroidota bacterium; assembly: GCA_903887005.1. Taxonomy (GTDB): domain Bacteria; phylum Bacteroidota; class Bacteroidia; order Chitinophagales; family Chitinophagaceae; genus Nemorincola. Next base: position 23,623 of record CAISOH010000236.1, read on the forward strand.
GTATTTCTATCCCACTTTTAATATCAACATACTTATATACAATCGTATCTGGTTTATATAAACTAATGTTTAGTTTTTCCAAACCACTAATTATTTCAAAATACTCTTTATCCATATTTAAAGATACTCACTAACTTTTGATATTTTCATTTTCGGCTCAAATCAAATTGTTTTAAATCCGTTCTTCCGTATGTTCCGAAGAGCATCCGGAAGCAATAATGAAACTCCGTCTCCGACGGCTTTCAAAGTACTAAAGCTGGGATTTTAATCACCCATATGGTTATAATATTATAAAAAGATATAAATTGGGCTTTAATCGGTATGGAGCCCGCCCTGAGAAACAAAAGGTGTCTCAGAGGTACCCTGCGGATAGCTGAGGGAACGGATTGCACTCAAACATCAAACCAAATGAGATAAAAATAAATATTCCAATAAATTTGGAATTGTCAATAATAATGTCTATCTTTGTTCCTTATTTATATATTATGTCAATAATTTTTAATATTAAAAAATTTCAGAGAGCAAAAAATGCGCAGCAGAGCGCAGAGAATGCGCAGGAATTTGTGGATAATTTTTTTACAACAAATTGATTTACAACAAAAAACAGCACCAATCACCACCCTAAAAAAAAATCAAAGTAGAATTGCGCAAAATCCATAACAGCCCTCAGGTGCTTATAAACAAACATCAGAACACAAAATGACAGTAAACAGAAATCAGGATTATCTAACTACAGTAAAACCTATTTCAGAACGATGCACAGGAAACAATCCAAATTACAAATTCCTAATTCCAGTTTGTACAGAAAACGTACAGTTAGTGTACAGTTATTTCACCCTGTAATTTGATAACTAATTGACAGTCAATACAAAATTCTCGTCTGAACCAGAATAAAAAAATTTGTTTCAAAAACGTACAATTACGAATTAATAATAATGTTGCAGCCGTATGAATAGAACCCAATCCGAATTCCAAATTACCAATTCCAAATTCCGGTAAAAAACAATTCCGGTAAGGAAACAATTACCTTTTCATCGCCGCTTCAATTTCTTCCACGGTTATTGGAATGCCCTTGAAAAGGTCGGTATTCCCGGTTTTGGTGATCCAGATATTGTTTTCAATGCGAACGCCCATTTTTTCTTCTTCAATGTATATGCCGGGCTCCACAGTGAATAACATACCTTCTTTTACCATATCGGTATAAGATCCTATATCATGCACCACAATGCCGAGATAGTGAGTGACACCGTGATAAAAATACTTGCGGTATGCAGGATTTTCCGGGTCCTGGTTTTTAATGTCCTCCCTGGTGATAAGTTTTATTTTAAGCAATTGCTTTTCCATCTCCTGGTTGATGCTTTTCACATAATCCTGGAATGGAAGGCCCGGTTTCAGTATTTTTTTCCCGAAGTTGTGAACTGCGAGGCAGGCGTTGTAAACTTCTTTTTGACGCGGGGTGAACTTGCCGTTTACCGGAACAGTACGGGTAAGGTCGGCATTATAACTTCCGTACTCCGCGCCAAAGTCCATGAGCAGCAGTTCGCCGTCTTTACACTCCTGGTTGTTTTCTTCATAATGGAGTGTACGCGCCCTGTCGCCGGAAGCGATGATGCAGCCGTAAGCATGGCCGGTAGCCCTGTTTCGCAGGAACTCATGAGTTATTTCTGCCTCTATTTCATGCTCCATCACGCCGGGCTTAATAAATTTAAGCACCCGGTCGAGCGCCTTGGCAGTAATGTTTATAGCCTTGTTGGTAACATCAATTTCTTCCTTCGTTTTTATGTTACGGAGTTCTTTCATGATGCGGGCTGCGCGATCATAATGATGCACCGGGTATTTCTTCATCAAGTCATGAACGAATACAAGGTCTGTACGGTAGAGTTCGGTATCTAAGCGGTTATGTTCGTTTGTGTTCAGATATACAATGTCAGCGCTGTTCATCATTACCTGCAGCATGGTATCAAGCCCGTCAAGCCATTGCACGTTTTTGATACCTGATATGGCGGTACCTTCTTCCTTGCGGAGTTTATGGCCCACCCATTTTTCCAGCAATTCGTTCGGGCGCAGCAATACCAGCACTTCGCGCAAAGTTTTGTCCGGGTTGTCGGGGTACAGGATCACCATGGTTTTTTCCTGGGTAATGCCTGAAAGCCATAATATATCAGCATCCGGCTTATAACCGTAGGTTCCGTCACCGCCTTTGGGAAATACGGGGCTTGCAGGGAAGATGGCCACAGAATTCGGCTTCATTTTTTTTATAAAACGCTGCCGGTTTTGTTCGTATAATTTGGATGGAATCGGAAGATATTTCATCTTAGTATTTTTTGATAATAAAGTGTGAAGGTAATGAAAGATGATAAACGTATATAGCCCTGGTTTAAAATACCGGATTGAATGGGTGCATTTCAAATTTTCGCACGAAATCATTTGCCGAATAGTAACAATGAAGTTGAGCACATGATGGCGCCTTTTTAATGCCGTAGAAGACTATTCTGTAATAAAATAGAATTAAATACGATGAATAAGAACAGAACGTTTAGGACAGTTATGGATAGGCAGAAAAACCAGCGCCATGAAGTTGAATAGAGCTTTAGATAACAGCGTAGAGCTATTTTTTGGCGTGCGGAGCGTTTCGCCAAAAATCGCCTTTTCTTTTGTTACTTTTATTTTGGCGAAGCAAAAGAAAAGTAAGATAATGCGGGACAGAGATTACCTGACATCAATGCTTTTTATACGAAAACATGAATTGTGCATGATTGATTTTCGGGGATATTCATAAAGAACGTTTTTGTTAAAATATTAATGTATTACCAGATTCAATTTTCCCTTTGAAACATTTAACCCATTCAGCGTTACCTTTGCACCATGTCTTTTTTCAAAACAGCCAGACCTTTTGTGATAGCAGGGCCATGCAGCGCGGAAACCCGGGAACAGGTTATGGAAACGGCTGCGGAATTGAGCACAATGAATGTGCAGCTATTTCGCGCAGGAGTCTGGAAGCCCCGAACGAGGCCGGGACAATTTGAGGGAAATGGCGTCAGGGCACTGGAATGGCTGCAGGAAGCGCGGCTGCAATACAAAATACCTGTTGCTATTGAAGTTGCAGACCCCGCACATATTGAACTGGCGCTTAAATATAATATTGATGTATTGTGGGTGGGTGCCCGTACTACCGTAAACCCATTCCAGGTGCAGCACCTGGCCGATGCGCTGAAAGGCGTGGACATACCGGTGATGATAAAAAACCCGGTAAATACAGATGTGGACCTTTGGCAAGGCGCTATTGAACGTTTTGAAACTGTGGGTGTAAAAGATGTTGCAGCTATTCACAGGGGCTTTTCGGGTTATAGTCCAAGTGGAGGGTACCGCAACCAGCCTAACTGGCCAATACCCATAGAACTGAAAAGGCGTAAGCCGGAGCTAACCATGATTTGTGACCCGAGCCATATAACAGGCGCACGGGACCGCATTGCCGAAGTTGCTCAAAAGGCTATGGATATGCACTTTGAGGGGCTGATGATAGAAACACATCCGCGTCCTGAAGAGGCATGGAGTGATGCCGGGCAACAGGTAACCCCGAAACAGTTAAAAGAAATCCTGGCAAGCCTGGTAATAAGGGACGAGTTTACAAACGATATGACCGGCCTGATGCAACTGGAATACCTGCGCCAGGTAATGGATAGCATTGACTCTGAGATTATAGACCTTATTGCAAAGCGTATGGAATTGAGCGAAAAAATGGGGGCCGTAAAAAAGTCTTGCAATATGACCGCTCACCAGCCTGCACGCTGGCGGGAGATTGTGGAAACAAGAAGCGATAGAGGGCAGATGCATTTGCTCTCTAAAGAGTTTATTGTTGAATTGTATGAAACAATACATCACGAGAGCATACGTAAACAACTATTAGTTTTAGAGAACCAAATATCAGAAATAAAAGTTCAAAACGATTAACCTTTATTACCATAATGAGTTCTTGGAAAGCATACATAAAAAAGTAAATTTACCTGTTTAAAAATTTGAGCATTGGCATTAAAACACCATATAGACACTAAAGTCCGGTTTGATCAGCAAGTGGACAATTCCTTGTCCTATGTTTTGCCGTTTATAGAAAAGACTAAACCGCTGAATGCAGGTACAACCGTTTTTGAGGTAGGAACTGCCGAGGGTGGTGTGCTGCTTCCTTTCATAGAGCGTGGCTGCCATTGCGTGGGTGTTGACCTTGCCGAGGACCGTATTGAACAGGCTAAACTGTACCTGCAAAAGGAAGTGGCTGCCGGAAAAGTTGAATTTATTTGCCAGAATATTTATGATGATTCTTTTGTGAACCGGTTCAAAAATTCCTTTGATGTCATTATCCTGAAAGATGTGATAGAGCATGTGCCGGAACAGGAGCAATTCATTTCACACCTTAAAAAGTTCTTAAAACCCGGCGGGCAGATATTTTTTGGGTTCCCGCCCTGGTATATGCCCTTTGGGGGCCATCAGCAACTATGCCGAACCAAGTGGACAAGCGTTATTCCATGGTACCACATATTGCCTCGCGGTATGTATGGAGGCATATTGAAAATGGCGGGAGAGCATCCGCTAATAATTAAAGAACTACTGGAAATAAAAGATACCGGAATAACAATAGAACGCTTTGAAAGAATTGTAAAGCGAACAGGCATGAAGGTGCTGAATAAACAGCATTACCTCTTTAACCCGATCTACAAATTTAAATTTGGCCTGAAACCCCGCAAACAATTAGCGCCATTTACATGGATACCTTACTTCCGGGATTTTGTAACTACCTGTGTGTATTATACAATCGGGTAGTTGTTTGTGAAAAAGTTTCTCGCTAAGGCGCAAAGACGCGGTTCCCTATTTTGAGTTTTTAAGATCGCAAAGTTGTTTTTTCTGATTAATGCCGGAAATGTCTTGTTCCGGTTATGGCCATTGCCATATCATTTTCTTTGCAAAACTGAATGCTGTCTGCATCCCGGACAGAGCCACCGGGTTGGATTACAGCATTAATTCCGGCTTCATGCGTCATCTTTACACAATCGTCAAACGGGAAGAATGCGTCTGATGCAAGCACGGCCCCTTTTAGAATAAAACCAAATTGTTTTGATTTATCTAATGCCTGACGCAGCGCATCTATACGGCTTGTTTGCCCGCACCCTTTACCGATAAGCTGCCTGTTTTTTACAATAGCAATTGCATTCGACTTTAAATGCTTGCATATAATGTTTGCAAACAACAGATCTTCCTGTTCCTTTTCAGTACAGGGCCTCGCGCCGGCATCCTTCCATTCCGAAAAATTCTGTTTGTCAGCATCCTGCACGAGTATTCCGTTTAATATGCGCTTATATTCCTTTACCGGGTAAAATGGTTTTTTCTGCTGTAATAAATTGCGGTTCTTTTTGCCCTTCAGCAGATCAAGCGCAGCGTCATCATAAGACGGGCTTATCAATATCTCAAAAAACAGTTCATTTATTTTTTGAGCCGCTTCCATATTAATGGATTGATTGGTAATCAGCACACCGCCAAAAGCGCTTTCCGGATCGCCTGCCAGCGCTGCCTCCCAGGCATGGGTAACATTATCGCGTTCCGCAACGCCACATACATTGGTATGTTTGATGATTGCAAAAGCAGGCCTGGAAAATTCAGAAATTATCTGGCAGGCCGCATCTATATCCACGAGGTTGTTGTACGAAAGTTCTTTGCCATTCAGTTTTTCAAATATGGAATCCAGGTCGCCATAGAAAGATGCGTGCTGGTGGGGGTTTTCGCCGTATCGCAATGATTGCTTATTGCCGAAGGAAAGCTGAAAATGTTTCTGTTTTGTATATTGACTGAAGTAATCTGCGATTGCCACATCATAATGCGCGCATTCCGCGAAAGCCTCTGCAGCCAACCGTTTTCTGTCATGCAGAGAGGTTTCTCCATTTTGCTTTTCCAGTAATTCCAATAAGTCGCTGTATTGATCCCGGGAAGCCACTATGCAAACATCATTAAAGTTTTTACCTGCAGCCCTTATAAGCGAAACGCCGCCAATGTCTATTTTCTCAATGATCGTAGCTTCATCATCGGTCTTTTTTAATGTCTCTTCAAAGGGATACAGATCCACAATCACCAAATCGAATAATGGTATCTCATACTCGGCCACATGTTTTTCATCTCCTATAAAATCACGCCGGGCCAATATGCCACCAAACACTTTCGGATGCAGGGTTTTAACACGTCCGCCAAGTATGGACGGATAGCCAGTTACGCTTTCAACAGATATGCATGGAATACCTAAGCCCTCAATGAAAGATTGTGTGCCACCGGTTGAATATAATGTTACACCGAGGTCTTTTAATTTGCGGACAATTGGTTCCAGTCCATCTTTATAGAAAACAGAAATCAGCGCTGATTTTATGGTACGGTTCATGACATTAAAATGAGGGTGCGAAGATACCAATTGTGTGGGCAAACCGCAAATGATAAAATCATGGCAAAGCCCATGAAATCTCTTATCCTATGATATTTAAGTTATCAATGCGTTCAAAGTGTTTTCTATTTAGTGTAGAAATAGAAATATTATTAGTTATGGCAGTTGCGGCAATAAATAAATCTGCAATAGCTATTTGTTTTCTCTTTCTTTTTAAGCTTGCATTAATCTCAACTGCAGTATTTACGGCAGCGTCATCAAATGGAATGACCTCAATAGCCTGTAATACTTTATCCCAGAAATTTAACTGGCTTTGAGTTGCTCCAGAATAAATTTCATATTTTGTTATCGAAGAAATTACAAATTTATGCCCTTGCCGTATTAAATTAATCCAAACAGAATTTTCTTTATCGGTTTTGCGATAATAATCAATCAGTACAGAGGTGTCAACCATTATAATTTTGTTCTCCATTGATTGATAGCCTTTCTGTTTTTTGCGATTGTCTCTAATTGCTTTTTTGTAGCGGTCGGCCCACTTAAAAGTAACGCTTCCAAATCTACCTCTGATTTTTTCGCTTGTGTGTCCTTTTCAATTTCTGCTTTAAGTTGTTTCAATTGTCCCGATGGTAACGTCCTGACAATTTTGAGCAACTGGTCAAATTCTATGTTTACCTGTACTTGCATAATGTCAAATTTAAGAACTTTTCCAATAGCAAGAGATTGGAAAGTATTGCAAAACATAACAGGCCAATAGAAATATCCGTAATCTTATCCATAAATACCCAAATAATAGCCCTCGATCAAACGGCTCTGTCCTTCGTCTCTTACTTTTTCTTTGCTTCGCCAAATAAAAAGTAACAAAAAGAAAGGCGATTTTTGGCGAAATGCTCCGCGCGCCAAAAAATAGCTATACGCTGAACTTTGGGGGAAAGCTATTAAGGGGAAGCCCTTGTTGGCGGGGCA
>CAISOH010000237.1 GCA_903887005.1 uncultured Bacteroidota bacterium
AATAATATAGTTCTTATAGACATTTGCCCAACGATAAAAGTTTGCATCAGCACATCCGAAATATGTACACCTGAAGATCATAATCTTCTTGAAAAAGGATTTGGAGTTAAGCATATAAGAGAATATGGTGCATCTGAAACCTGTTTGATGGGGTTTGATGCACCAGATGGCAATTGGAGATTAACTGAAGAAACACTTTTTACGGAAATTGTTGATGAAAGTGCAAGGCAAGTATCTTTTGGAAAACAAGGGAATATATTATCCACTTCCCTTTTTAACACTGCATTTCCCATTGTTAGATATCAAATAGGAGATGTTGGTATTTTGTCAGAACGTAAAGATAATATTTACAGGAATATTGATAAATTAATCGGACGTACAAATGATACCGCAATATTGCCAAGTGGAAAAATTGCTGCAGGACTTACCTTTTATTATATTTCAAGAAGTATTTTGGAGGAAAGTGGTGTTCTTAAGGAATTTATTATCAGGCAAACAGCAATTAATCACTTTATTTTAGAAATAGTTGCTGATCGTCAATTAACAGCTCAGGAAATCAATCAGATAAAAGATAAAATGGATTTATATCTTGAACCAGGCCTTATTTTATCAATTAATAAAGTTGATAAGATCATTCGCCCAGCATCAGGGAAACTTAAACACTTTTATTCTGAATTAAAATAATGTCCAATAAAATTGCGATACTATCACAATATTTTCCGCCGGAGATGGGCGCCCCGCAATCACGGCTCTATGAAACTGCCCTGGGGTTAAAGCAGTATGGATGGGATGTTATTGTTATAACTGCTATGCCAAATTATCCAACAGGAAAAATATTTGATACACATAAAGGGAAATTTTTTGTTAGGGAAGATATTGATGGTATAAAGGTTTACCGTTATGCACTTTATGCTTCAAATTCAAAAAAAGCTCTGCCAAGGATAATTAGCATGTTGTCATTTAATATCACGTCTTTTTTTTCATTGTTTGCCTTGAAGAAATTTAAGCCAGATTATATTTTTACTGAATCACCACCTTTGACACTGGCCTTTTCTGGTTTAATATTAGCAAAACTGACAGGATCTAAACATGTTATGAATGTATCTGACCTTTGGCCACTCTCTGCGTTTGAGTTAGGGGCTATTTCAAAAGGCTTTTTATATAGGCGTCTGGAATATCTCGAACGCTTACTTTACAGGAAGTCTTTTGCTTGTGTTGGCCAATCACAACAGATAGTTAATGAATTAACAATAAAAGGTAGTAAAAAAGCTTATCTATTTAGAAATGGAGTTTACATGAAGCGTTTTCAACAATCCAAATCATTTATTTGTAAAGACAATGATGTATTAAGGATTGTATATGCTGGTCTTTTGGGAGTTGCACAAGGTATTTTTGATATATGCAGGAATATTTGCTTTAGTCAGTTGAATGCTGAATTTCATATATATGGAGATGGCGTTGAAAAACCAGAGATAAGCCGTTATATTGCAGATAATAATTATAAGGGTATTTTTTTGCATGATTCTGTAAAAAGAGACTTAATTCCCGCTACAATTATGCAATATGATGTAACATTAATTCCTTTAATTAAACCAATATATGGTGCAGTGCCTTCCAAAATATATGAAGCCATGGCAGCGGGCTTGCCAATCATTTTTACTGGTGGGGGTGAAGGTGCTGAAATTATTAGAGAATACAGAACAGGTTGGGTATGTCCCCCATCGGACTATGATGCCATAATTATAAAAATTAAGGAAATATCATTATTGGATAAAGTCCAGTTTGAAAATATAAAAAATAATTGTATTGCTGCTGCTAAAAATGTTTTTAACCGAGATAGGCAAATAGAAAAATTGAATATATTTCTGCAAAATGCGTAGATATTTAGAATTAAAGGTGTAGAAAATAGCAACAATTCGTAATATGTAATGGTGACAAAATAAGCCGCTGAATTCAAGCAGCAAATGCAACGTTATGTAAATTTAGCAATTTAATTGGTGAGGTAAAATTGTTCTTTTTTCTAGGCCTGTTGTTGAGCTTTTCTTGCACTTTATCTATCCTGTCCTGCGATATTGCGTTGAGGTC
>CAISOH010000238.1 GCA_903887005.1 uncultured Bacteroidota bacterium
AATTGCGCATTTGGGCTGATGGTGTGCAAAATTGTCTGAATCGCGGATTAATAGGATTATGCACCTTCGCTGAAAAAGCTATGGCGCACAAGGAAGGATTCCACAGATTGTGTTGCCTGTAATCCTGTAATAGGTTTACATTTTCACGTATTCGACATTATTGCATAAGTGCAATTTGCACAGTGGTGTGCAATAATATTTTTTTGCACAAAGTTTTATTGGTTATCAATGGTTTAGCATGGAAAAATTGCGCAATTGGGTGGTGAGTGTGCAAAATTGTCTGAATCGCGGATTAACAGGATTATGCACCTTCGCTGAAAAAGCTATGGCGCACAAGGAAGGATTCCACGGATTGTGTTGCGTGTAATCCTGAAATGGGTTTACAATTCACACATTTGACATTATTGCATAAGTTTAAATTGCACAGTGGTGTGCAATAATATTTTTTTGCGCAAATTTTTATTGATTTTCAATATTTTAGCACGGGAAAATTGCGCATTTGGGCTGATGGTGTGCAAAATTATCTGAATCGCGGATTAATAGGATTATGCACCTTCGCTGAAAAAGCTATGGCGCACTAGGAAGGATTCCACAGATTGTGTTGCGGTAATCCTGAAATGGGTTTACAATTCACGCATTTGACATTATCGTATAAGTGCAAATTGCACAGTGCTACACAAAAAACATTTGCACAATTTCTTGTTGATTTTCAAAGGTTTGTGGCCACAAAATTGCGCATTTGGGTGGTGAGTGTGCAATTTTCGTGTGCAATTTTATGGATACACGGCCATCTAAACGGGAATTTATTTGTACTTTCATGCATATGTGGATAGGATTTGAGGTAAAGGTAGGCTAAGGAATTTATATTTCCAAATTAAATGGAATATTTATTTTATTTGGCTGCTTTGCTGGGATTTATGGGTAAGCGATAAATGTGTCGCGTAAATTGTCTGAATCAGAATTCACTGAATTATTGGATTAGCTGAATTGGTGTTATATTTACAAAATAGCACATGAATTAAATGCCATGAAATGTGGAAATGAGAAAATGTAAACTTCAACCTCAGTACCTTGGAGCCTGCAAGTCACGCTAAAAACAGCTGATTGCGGGGGGGGGATTGAAGTTGGAATGATTTGCAAGATATTCAAATTTAACTTCTATCAATGTTGGATATTATAGATTTTATTGCATACATTTTATATGATGTATATTTAAGAAAGGAAGAAAAAATTGCAAAAAAAAGCTTGAGGACTTTACAGATTTTGGTAGCATTGCAGAAAAAACACGCATAGCCTTATCTTGGACAGTTTCCTGGCCAAGTGGAATGTTAGTAAACTGCGTGCTTGCATATTACATCCCTATCTATAAACACACATTAAATAAAAATTACTTTTTATTTACATTACTACCATTAATTTATACTGGTATTTTTTTCAATATTGTATAAGGAATATATAAGAATGAAAGAATAGCAGCTATAGATGTGAAATTTCGCAACAGGATTCCAAAGTATATTTCGTTAATTTTATTTGCAGCTATTTATTTACTCATAATAAGTGCTATTAGTGTATTGTTTATGCAGACAGTTTATTCATTTTCTGATCGAAAGTAATAATAATTAAACAGTGGAAAATGAGAAAATGTGAACTTCAGCTTCAGTACCTTGGTGCCTGCGAGTCCAACAAAAAAGCGAAGACTCGCAGGAAACTCATATAGAAAATCATGATCTTATACATAACATCAGCCTCAGTATCATGTATCCATTAAGCAGTGAGAAATGAGTAGAACCGGAAGACGAAAAAAATATTTTATTTTCGTAGTATGAAAATTCTACTTTTTGTGCTGATTCTATTTCTACCGGGGGTGGTTCTTTCTCAAGTATATACATGGGATACTACAATTTTTAATAATAAGCAGAAATTCAATGTTACAGTTCATGAATTGAATGAGGATAAATTATTGCTTATCACGAAAAGTAATTCAACTGAAATCTCTGTTGACACAATTTGGAGTGGATTTGCTGATGTGCAAATGACAGACTTTGATAATGATGGCAATTCAGACATACTAATAACTTATATGGGCAATAATTTTACGTATTACTTGTTTTTATTTGACCCGGTGACAAATAAGTTTGTAAGCGTGAAGGATTTTGAAAATTATCCTGAATCGAAGCCATTAAAATCGCAGCCGCATTATTATTACTCCTATCATAGAGCCGGATGTGCCGATATGGTTTGGGTCAGTGATCTATTTAAAATTGATCATTTCAAAGCAATTCATATTGGGCAAATTTATGGGCAAGGCTGTGACACGCCATACTATATAAAAGCCTATAAAGTTGACCCGGCGGATGATGCGAAAAAGCAACTAATTTCAAAAATCCCATACAATAACATCAATAATTACAAGGATAATAAATGGGGGCTTATTAAGGAATATTGGAACAAGAACTATTTAAAATTTAAATAATTTGGGGCTTTCAATATCCTAAAGTAGTTTGAGTTCTCCTACTATAACGATGGAATGGTGTTGTAGTGCATGAATCTAATTTTGGGCTACCTCCTGATAGGGATTTCATTACTCCATGTTATTTATGGCCTTTCGAGATGCCCAATGCAAGGTATTTGGAGAAGAACACCAATAACGGAAAAAAGGGAAGCATCCATTATGCAGGGAGCGGCGGATTGTAATTGCCCAAAGGGCTTGAATTTGAATAGCCACCGGTGAAACCGGTGGAAAATATAGATAAGGTTATTAACCCCAAAGGGGTTGAACTATAACGTGGAAGAATTTTATTGTATATTTAATATTCATAACAACGATCAGAATATGAGTTATCGCCAAATATTCTACCAAATTATTTTCGGAACTAAAGACAGGGAGCCAACCATAACCGAGGATAGCTACCAGGACCTGTATCAGTATATATGGGGAATAATAAAAAACCACAATTGCAAACTCTACCGGATAAATGGGATAGAGGACCATATCCATATTTTATCTGACCTGCACCCATCGCTGGCACTGGCTGATTATATCAAGGATATAAAAGTAGCAAGTAGCCTATGGATGAAGGAAAGTGGGAAATATCCTGATTTCAATGGATGGCAAGATGGGTATGGGGCTTTCACGTATTCTATCCGGGAAAAAGAAATGATCATCAACTATATAAAAAATCAGAAAGAGCATCATAAAACGGAAGGATACTATGAGGAGTATAAGCGGCTAATGATAGAGCATGGGGTGGAATTTGATGAAAAATATTTGTTGTGATGGTGGATGTGATGCGTGGATGTGATGCGCGTGGATGTTCAACCCCGTTGGGGTTGGGGTGCTATTTTGTGGTACCATGGGTTGCACCCATGGTTATTGAAATTTAAGCTCTTTGGGCTATTCTAACTTATTTTTTGTTTTAGTGCCGTGGATGTGATGTGTGTGGATATGGTGTGTATGTTCAACCCCGTTGGGGTTGGGTGTGTTTGGTTTTGTTGCCATGGGTTGCACCCATGGTTACTCATATTTAAGCCCGTTGGGCTATTCTAATTTATTGTTTGTTTTGGTGCAATGGGGAGCATGTTTTGTATTCGTGTTTGAGTGAACTCAGTATTGCAAATGGAGGCAGGTAGTATCTGATGTTGCAAATGCGAACTTGGTTTAAGGCTAATAAGAATTAATGATGGTAGCTTTATGATTCTGGAGATTGCGACCAAGATGTTCTACATGTCAGGGGCCTGAAAATTCAAATGTACATATTGATTTAACTGCTTATCTGCTTTAAACAAGTGATGATTTTAATACTCGACGTAAAAAATATAGCTCTACGAAGGCCATATATTGCTTTAATTCAGGAGATAAGTTGACTGGCCAGAAATATTATCCCATGATAAAGCCAAACATAAAATTGGAACTGTATTTGTCTCAACTTACTC
>CAISOH010000239.1 GCA_903887005.1 uncultured Bacteroidota bacterium
CAGTAATAACTATCCTATCGTAACAACTTAGTGTACCAGCAATTTTAGCCGCATAGCGGGAGGTCAGAAGTTCCACAAACTAATATTTGTCGGAAAATTACAGATTTTTTCCTTTTTGGTTCTGGCTTGTCCAGGTTAGGAAATCCGGTTATGCCCGATGGCTCATTAGGAGTAGTGGTTCCCAAAGTCCCAGCTACATAAATATTATTAATTATCCACTGATTATCAATTAATGTTATATATCCACCGAGGTCCCCAACATTTAAAGTCCAGTCGGTCGCTCCGCCACTATTAAAATTCTGAGTGTAGATTGTAGTTTGTCCATTTGTGCCATAAACACAAATAGAGAGTAAAGAGCTTTTTCATAAAAATATTTTTCTTAAAAATACAGAAATATTCAAATAAACAATAAGAATTTTTAAAAAAGTATAATATCGTGCATCTAAATACATTCAATCATCATTTTCATCAATATGCAACCTGTGCAAAAACCGATGTACTGCCGGGGCTAATAAAAAGCCAATGTTTGTGATAAAAGCCACACCGCTAAACAAGGCATAAGCCGATGAAAATATTTTCCCGGAGAAATTTTTCACATCAGCTACCGGCCCCATACCGCTTAATATCATAGATGCATTATGTATTGCATCTATCCACACAATATGTGCTATATAATGATATCCTAAAATACCAATAAGCAGGCAAATAAATAATATTATTATGGCAATAACCAGGTTTCTCAATATCCGCCCGAAAAATACAGGTAGCGGCGCCAGTGCCTCTTTTTTATGTTCGTACATGCTAAGTCAAAATTCAAAAGTCAAAATTCAAAAAATTGAATGCGGGAAAAAAAATTGAATGTGGGATAATGTTAAGATTTTATGATGCCGGTAAAAGTAATAAACAAAATTATTAGTCAAACATAATGCCAAATGACAAAGATTATTAACCCGGAATTTTCGAGTTCACCTTTTGAATTTTGAATTTTGAATTTTGAATTTCAATGGCATTTAAAATGTTCAAATGGCTCTTTGCAGGAAAGGCATTTATACAGCGCCTTGCAGGATGTAGGCCCAAACTGGCTCACGAGTTCCGTTTCTTCACTTCCGCAGCGCGGACAGGCAACTTTATCCTCCTCAAATAATCCCAGTGCCCGGAAAGCTTTCCGGTTAGGCGGAGCTATCCCATATGCCTTTAGTTTTATTTTTCCTTCTTCGGTCATCCAGTCTGTCGTCCAGGCAGGGCTTATTTTATTTTCTATAATAACATTCCTTACACCATGGCCAGCCAGTGCCATGCGTATGCTGATTGATATCACATCCATAGCCGGGCAACCGCTATAAGTAGGTGTAATCGCCACTTTTACAGCCATGTCATTACCACTTCCGCTTACCTCCACATTACGCACTATTCCCAGGTCAAGTATCGTCAGTGCAGGTATTTCGGGATCTGTTATCACTGAAAGCCATTCCATTACTTTTTCTTTCGTCATATATTGTTTCCTTAAACAGTGTAATTCTAAAACAATTCCCCCTAATTTCAAATAACAATAACCAATTACCAAATCATAAATAATAATTCATTTCCAAAAATAAATTCAAAACATCAACGCCAAATATATCAAAATATCAATCCCAATTACAAATTACCAATTACAAATTACCACTAATCCCAATTCCAAATTACCTTTACCTCAATGTTGCAATTTCTTAAAACCAGGTGGGAATTACTAATTGTGCTTTTGGTATTTATTGCAATTAAAATTCCGGCATTGCATTATCCGTTTTACTTAGATGAGTCCTGGTCTTATGCACCGGGGGTAAAGCTTATGTACCAGCATGGCCCAAGCCTTATGCCCAATGCCATTGACCTTTTCTATTCACGCGGACATCCACTATTGTTTTATACAACCGCGGCCACCTGGATGAAACTATTTGGTGCTTCACATATAGCACAACATACTTTTAGTTTGCTTGTATCTTTATTCCTTATTATAGCAGTGTACGAAGTATGCAGTCAGTTGTTCAATAAAAGAGTGGCTTTAATCAGCCTGCTCCTGTTGCCGCTGCAGGTTATCTTTTTCGTGCAATCCACTATGCTGTTGCCGGAAGTAATGATAGCGTTATTTTCCCTGCTTACCCTTTATTTTTATGTAAAAGGTAAATACCTGTTTACCTTTTTATGCTGTTCTGCACTCGTGCTTACAAAAGAGAGCGGTATGGTAATGGGGCTTGTATTAGGCATTCACGCTTCAGCCAATCTGCTTAATAAAAAAGAAACCTGGAATGAACGGTTAAAAAGTTTCCTTTCCATATTTTCCGCTGGCGTTCTTATTGGAATATTTTATTTAGTTCAAAAACACATCAATGGATGGTATTTATTTCCGGAACATATTGGAATGATAGATTGGGACTGGAACGTATTCTGGAAGAAAATGAAGTTTTCTTTAGAGGTACTTTTTTACCAGGACTACAGGTTCCGCTTGTGCGGGTTATTATTCCTGCTGGCTATAGTAGTAGCCATACATCTTAAAGACCTCCGCTATGCCACCCCGCTATTGCCCGGCTATCTTATCTATGCCATTGCAGAAGACCGGTTTAGCTTTATGCCCAGGGTGTTTTTGTTAGTTATCATGCTGCTTTCTCTTGTTTATACAGTTTATCAACTGGTAAACCTATCAGGCATCAAAGCCACTGCCACCAAAAGATTTATTTATTTATGCGTTCTTTTCATGATTGCTTATTTGTTATTTTCCTGTATCAATTTTTTCACTGCGCGTTACCTGGTTTGTATTTTAGTTATAGAATTAATATTATTAGCTGCTTATTTTATGCTATATATCAGTATGCTCTACGATCTTATATTCTACCTGACCATTGCATGTATCGCCTTGACCGGTTTTTATGGTTATAAATATGATAATGGCCTGAAGGATATTAACCGCGGAGCCTTCGATGCTATGACGGTTCAGGAAAACGTAGTCAGCTACTTTGAAAAAGAACATTTGTATGGCAAAAATATCTTTGCCTCTTTCCCAAACAGGGAGCATTTACAAAAACCATTTACCGGCTTTCTGCATACCGACAGTGTTTTCAAAAATGTGGGTTTTGAAATCACTGATAACATGGAGTACTTTATTATAGATAATATAGATTCTGTTCAACAGAACAATTATATTAAAACAAATAAAGCCTACCAACTTGTATTTAAGACAACCAAAGGAATGGCATGGGCCGAAGTTTATAAAAAGTAAAGCCTCTTTAAGGATACAATAAAACTGAAGATTTGAAATACACAAAAGGCGATATTTCATCAAAAATATATTTTGTACCTTTATTATCTTTTTTTTTAAAGAAACAATATGGAAAAAATAGTGCTTGAATTGAAGTGTATGAAGCAGCCGGCAAAGCATATCAAAAATTTAGCGCAAAAACGAAAAAGGAGTTTAACCGTGTTGTCAGCCTTTTTTTAAAAAAAGCCGTAAATGACGCAGGTAACGCAGACTATCAGAAAATGCTGGATAATATGGAAAATGCTGCCGCAAAAAAATGGTTTGACCCCGGCAATTCTTAATGAATTATTGAATGGTAATAACTAATTATGTTTTTGATACAAACAGTATTATCAGCGCCCATCTTTTGCCTGTTTCAATGTCAAGAAGTGCATATAATAAAGCTTTAAAACAAGGAATATTATTATACTCAAAAGATACACTCAGTGAGTTGGCGCAAGTATTTTCAAGACAAAAATTTGATAAACTATATTCCGGTTGAAGATAGAATAAAAGCCGTTTCTATGTTCGGAAATAAGGGCTATTTAATCCCTAACTCCGCTGAGTTAGGTAGTCTATCTTTATTAATTTGAAGAGGTCTTTTATTTTTTTAGTTATTTCGGATCTGATCCAAGTATCTCTTATTTTAGTTTGATAAATGCTTTTAGATATTTCCACTATGTCTTTTGGG
>CAISOH010000240.1 GCA_903887005.1 uncultured Bacteroidota bacterium
CCAGGGCGGTGAATCGGAAACCATTATTGGTAATTGGCTTAAACAAAGCGGCCAACGCGATAAGGTTGTTATTGCCACCAAGGTAGGGATGGAAATGGCCGATGGCAAGGGGTTAAGTAAGGCCTGGATATTTAAAAGCGTGGAAAATTCATTAAAGCGTTTGCAGACTGATTACATCGATCTGTATCAAAGCCACAAAGATGATCCTGATACTCCACAAGAGGAAACCCTTGCGGCTTATGATGAGTTGGTGAAGCAAGGCAAGGTAAGGGCTATTGGTGCCAGTAATTTCAGTGCCGTCCGATTAGGTGAGGCCCTGGAGGTGAGTAAAGAAAAGGGATATCCTGCATATGAAACTTTGCAGCCCCAATATAATTTGTTCGACCGGGAACTGTATGAAAAGGAGTTAGAGCCATTTTGTGTGGAGCATGGATTGGGTGTGATAACTTATTTTAGCTTGGCCAGTGGCTTTTTGACGGGTAAATATCGTAGCGAGGCAGATTATGGAAAAAGCCTGCGTGGCGGTGGTATGAAGCGCTTTATGAATGAGCGGGGGCTCAACATCCTGGCTGCTTTGGATGAGGTTTCGAAGCAATTACATGTTACTCAGGCGCAGGTGGCGTTGGCCTGGTTGATAGCGAGGAAGGGTATCACAGCGCCTATTGTTAGTGCAACGAACATGGAGCAATTAAACGATATCTTAAAATCCGCTGACCTGAAACTGGATGCTAACAGCATTGCCATACTTGATAATGCAAGTGCCTGGTAGTGGTGCTGAAAAGAATAGCTTAGGGGTATGAGTAACTCAAAATAAATTGCCTTTAAATTCATACTAATCATACACATTTGCGTTCTATTTATAATCTTCCGTGAGCGTAGGTTTTCTTAAATACTTAAAGTGGCTTTTAATTGTATCAGCAACATCAGTTTTGCTGTTCCTTTTAATGAATCGCTTATTCCCGTTGCCGGATAATATTCAGTATTCAACTATAATGTTGGATAGCAAGGGCGAGGTGATACATGCTTTTTTAACCCGCGATCAGAAGTGGCGGATGAAGACTGAGCTGGATGAGATTTCGCCCACTTTAAAGAAAACTTTATTGTATAAGGAGGATAAATATTTTTACCACCATCCCGGTATAAACCCATTTGCCATGGGTAGGGCAGCTGTGATGAATGTGTTGCATCTGAAGCGGACTTCAGGGGCATCTACCATTACCATGCAGGTGGCGCGGATGCTGGAACCTAAGGGGCGCACCTATTTTAATAAGCTATGGGAAATATTTCGTGCCTTTCAGTTAGAGTGGAAGTATAGCAAGGATGAGATATTGCAATTGTATTTTAACATGGTGCCTTATGGCAGTAATGTAGAGGGGGTAAAAAGCGCATCTATTCTTTATTTTAAAAAGAACCCTGACCATCTCTCGTTGGCAGAGGTAACCGCTTTGTCCATCATACCCAACAGGCCTTCGTCGTTAAAGTTGGGCCTTCATAATGCATTGATCGTAAGGGCGCGCAATAAGTGGCTAAAACGTTTTGCCAAAGACAAGTTGTTTAAACAAAAAGAAATAAACG
>CAISOH010000241.1 GCA_903887005.1 uncultured Bacteroidota bacterium
ACCTTTGGTCTTGACTAAGATGAATAAATTTTGGAGTCATAAGCAGCACGAAGTTTAGGATTCTTAGTCAATTTACGTCCGGGGGTACCCCCGGACGTAAATTGACTAAGCGTGTTGCATTTGGTACTTGAACTTAGGCAGCACAACCTGCCGCATATCCATGTAAAATATAATGATCAGGATGCCATTTACAGTATCCCTGAAGGCAACCTTTTAGAAGGGAATCTTCCTAAAGCAAAAGAAAAACTTATATTGGCATGGATTGAACTTAGAAAAGAAGAGCTTTTTATCAGATTGGCAATTGGCAGTTTCAGGACAGACAATATTTAAAATTGAACCTTTAAAATAAGCTTCCATGAATCCAGGAGTGAAGTCAGTAAAAGCCTTGAAAGATTATAAACTGGAACTTGAATTTGTCAACGGCGAGAAAGGGGGTTTCTCAATGAAACCATATCTTAACTATCCTGTTTACCTGCCATTAAAAGATTATGATCTTTTCAAAAAAGCGAAGGCTACTATGGGATTCGTATCTTGGAATGAGGATATAGATATGTCTCCTGATAATTTATACCTTGAGTGCCAATTTATTGAAAAGCATAATGCTTAAAGTATATTCAAAACATGGAGAAAATTGGCAAAACAGTAAAGCGCAATCTTACAACACAACACCCGGCATATCCATCTTATAAATGACCCACCAGTCATATTCACGTTTCAACGAAAAAAAACAAAAACCTTCCAATTCTATTGTTTCATTGCTTCCGTCAATGGTTCCTGAAAAACTAATGTCCCACGTTGCTATCGCGTCATTTTTAGCTTCATTAACAGCAATGCTGGCTAAGGTAAATTCGTGAATCGTAAAGGAACTGAAGGAATCACGGAAATGACTTATTTTTTCCACAACCTCCTCCCTGGTATGGACGTTTTTCTTTTCTTTTCCCCTTCCCTCCACATCTTTGGCAAGCCCTGAAAAATCTGATTGTAACTCTTTCTCCTTATCTAAAATATTATGGACAAGTTCCGTACACCTGTTTTTTATATCATACTCATGATTGGGATGAAATTCTTCATAAATGAAACCATGAGTCATACCCGGGATCTGTATGTCATCGGTTTCATGGTTAAATAGTTCTTCCGTAATGAAACGGTAAAGTTCCCGCTCTTCCACATCGCAGATAGTATCTACTGAAATAGCGTTTTCGTGGAGTACGCTCATTAATCTGTTGAGTTCTGCGCTTATTTCCTCATCCGGGATTTCAGCTACCGGCTTCCATGCCGGCCTGCCAGCCATATCGTAAACAAGAATAGATTTTCTGTTTGCAAATTGTTCTTCAAACTGCTGTATATAATCCAGGAACTGGCCTTCTATTTCAGGCGGCATTTCAGCATCAGGGAATTTGGAGAAGTCGGCTCCATGCTCTAAGGAAAGTTTGATTTTTTTAATCTCATTTTCCATCCGGAGGTTTTCTAATTCCTCTTCATTAAGTTCCTCTTCATTATTATCAAATGGTTCCTGCATAAGATAAGTTTATTGTTGCGCTTATTTTGTCAACTTTACCAGGTAGGTAAAACAAAGTAACAGAATTTCATTGATACTATTAATTTTAAATAGCTGTTACCAAAATAATCCGGGCCAGCCAACATTCTTCTGAAATAATTGTCATATTGCCCGAAGGTTTTATAATTTACCGGCGTCTAAAAGATATTAGCGTCCTTTATTACTCTTTTTAAAACAACTATTATGACTAAGAAATTATCTCTTTTTCTTATCACTGGTATTATCGCCTGCCAGGCTAAGGCCCAGGGCCCTGAAATCACCTCATGGATACAGAATGTCACCGCTAAAGGTTATGGGGGGATTGTATCAAATGTTCAGCTGGTACAATACAATACAACCGACGTCTATGTCAGCGCCAGTTGCATACCTGGCTATTCCATCGGCCCCTGGATCGGAGATCCCAATATACCGGCAAATATGAATTTCGTTTACAAAATTACCCGTAACCCCGCGCCCAATACAGGAACACTTACCAAGGTAGGATTAGGCCATGTGGGCGTATGGAAAAACGGTGTCTCCATTTTCAACTCACTCGATGCAAATAGTTATGGCGGATTGGGATACTGGAACCAGAACGCCTATGTATTTGAAGGTAGTAGTTTTGATAATTGCCTCGGCCACCCCGCCCCCGGCGGTGAATATCATCATCATGTAAGCCCCAAATGCTTATATGATATTACCGATGGAACCCACCACTCCCCTATCATTGGTTATGCCTTTGACGGATACCCTATTTATGGCGCTTATGGCTATGCTGATACCAGCACAACAGGAGGAACTGTAAAACGCATGAACAGCAGCTTCCAGTTAAGGACAACAATGGTTCACCGTGATACCTTGCCGGATGGTACTGTTTTGTCGCCGGCCGATTATGGCCCCGATGTAAGTGTTACCCCATTAGGCAGTTACCAGGAAGATTATACATTCATTGCCGGCTCGGGCGACCTTGATGTGCATAATGGCCGCTGGTGCCATACTCCCGAATACCCTGCAGGCACCTACGCTTACTTTGTAACCATTGACGCTTCCCTTGCACCTCAATATCCTTATACCATAGGGCTTACCTATTATGGGATTGTGCAGCCCGGGAATACCGGCCCCATGGGCGGACATAACACCCCTCCCGGAGGTACAACAGTATATGTATCTCCCTCGCTTGGTGTTGCGGAAGTGAATACCAAACAAATTTCTGCGGAAGTATTCCCGAACCCCGCCAATAATTATCTGAACTTATTCATTCAGCCAATTGCCAGCAGCAATTTTATTGTAACGCTTACT
Organism: uncultured Bacteroidota bacterium; assembly: GCA_903887005.1. Classification (GTDB taxonomy): domain Bacteria; phylum Bacteroidota; class Bacteroidia; order Chitinophagales; family Chitinophagaceae; genus Nemorincola. The sequence goes on from CAISOH010000241.1 coordinate 2,837, forward strand.
GACGATGCAGGCAGAACCGTATTTACCCAAAATAATATTCAGCCAACAATATTATATTCACTCAATGTTTCCAATATTCCGGCAGGAATGTATATCATGACGATAAAAAATGAGGTGGTTTCTTATACGGAAAAGGTGGTGATAGCTAAGTAAAAAACAAAGAGACATTAATTCGAAAAAGCCTCTGGATTTAAAAATTCGGGGCTTTTTCAATTTCTGATGTGTAATTTTAAACAAAAAATCCATGGTTGACACACATCTCATTACAACTGCAAATTCATTGGAAGGATATCAAATTACGCAACACCTTGGTGTGATAAGGGGGATAACCGTACGTTCCCGGAGCGTACTTGGTAATATAGCTGGCAACATACAATCCATTTTTGGCGGTGAGCTGTCCATATATATTGATTTGTGCGAAAAGGCCCGGCAGGATGCTTATATCCGTATGATAGACCATGCTAACCAGGCTGGGGCCAATGCTATCATCAATATGCGCTATGACGCCAATGAAGTAATGCAGGGAATTACCGAAGTACTTGCATATGGTACCGCTGTGGTGGTAAAAAAGGCAGACTAAGAATTAACTTCAGGGCTGTAATCAAGCTAATCCCTGGCGTTTCATTTTAATAAGGAAATCCTGGAAATATCCTACTGGCTCCTTCTTAGTATGAGAGGTTATGTTATAGCCGAAATTTTGTTTTTCAAAAACATTTAAAAACCCCGCGAGGCTATTCAGCGTTTTACCATTCTCGAAAATATGATGGTATTCCAACAGAATGTTATTTACATTTTTCAGGTAATCCAGGTTTTCTTTTTCATTGAAGATGGCAAATTCTCCGCCTTCTATGTCCATCTTCAGAATATCAATACTGCTATTACCTACAAGACTATTTATTGAAACAGACTTTACAACATTATGAATAGCGCCGCCCCTGTCAGATACAAGGGATGAAGTAACGTCTCCTACTCCTTTTGTATAAAAATCTACTGAGGAGTCACTTACATTGGAAGCAAAACAGTTGTATGCTGTAACATTATTGAACTGTTTTATGTTTTCAGACAATACATCAAAGGTTTCCTTGTTGGCTTCTATAGCAATGATCTTGGCATTTGGAAATTTTAATTTAAAATACAATACAGAAAATCCAACATTAGAGCCGCAATCTATTATCACCGGCTGATCAGTTTTTAATTCAATATAGTATTCCTCTTTTATCATTACCTCGATTAATAAAGTTTTGAAGTACCTCGCACTGGGTGATTTGTATGTATATGGGCCTATTTTAAGGGATACTCCTGCCTGCTTATTTAATAACAGCGCCCATTTGCACTTGAAATACCCTTTAAATAAATCAAATTTTATTTTTCCAGGCAATGTATTTGTCAGAATAGCATGCATTACATTAATGGAAAAAAATAAATTATCTATAAAATTTTTCATTCTGTCAAAAAGTTTCAAAAATTATTAATAAAGTGCCTTAGGAACGTTGAAAAAAAATGGTTGCTAAAGTACAATTAAAAAAGAGTACCGGAGAACAAAGTAATGCCCTGCAATCTATATTTTTCATAAACCTACAAAATTAAATGAAT
>CAISOH010000242.1 GCA_903887005.1 uncultured Bacteroidota bacterium
ACCTTTGGTCTTGACTAAGATGAATAAATTTTGGAGTCATAAGCAGCACGAAGTTTAGGATTCTTAGTCAATTTACGTCCGGGGGTACCCCCGGACGTAAATTGACTAAGCGTGTTGCATTTGGTACTTGAACTTAGGAACTTGTTTAAAAAATGGCTACTTTAGTAAAAAAAAACTATGGGTAAAACCCTTATCATTTTGCTTTGTGTATTCTTTATTACAATTTGTCCAAACAAAATTCATGCACAAAACTGTACCGCCCTCACTTCATCCAGTCTTTATTTTATAGAAAATAAAGGCCAGATAAAAGATCAATACGCTCATCCGAGGAATGACATACAATTTTCATTACGGGCAAACGGAATGAACTTTTTTATTGGCAACGGACAATTGCATTACCAGTTTTCACACAGGGAAAGTAATTCCCGTCATATAAGCACTCCCGGTAAAGCGGTAGCAATAATGAAAAACATTTCTGCCGCATGGAATGACCAATTGACTGATAATAAACCGGAAGAGGCTGACCTGAATGAATGTAATAGTACTTACAGGATGGATGTGGAATTAATGGGGGCAAATAAGAATATAGAAGTTATAGCTTCGGAACCACAAGCCTACTATGAAAATTATTACATTGACGGTTGCCCTTTAAGCGGCATCCAGGTGCATACTTACGGAAAAATTATTTATAAAAATATATATCCGGGTATAGACTGGGCCATTTACACAAATAATAACAAACTGGAACACGAGTTTATTGTAGGGCCAGGCGCAGACGCTTCCATTATTAAATTGAAATACAGCGGTCAAACCTCTCTGAAAATAAATGAAGACGGCAGCATTGTGGCCACTACACCCATGGGAACTATTAAAGAGAATCCTCCGGTATGTTATTGTGCTGACGGAAGTAAAATAAATTCGAAATTCATTTTGAAGGATAACATTTTAAGTTATGATGTAAATAATATTACCGGCGCATTAGTTATTGACCCTACCGTGGAATGGGGAACTTATTATGGAGCCGATACCAGTACCAGCCCTTTTTATTGTATTGCCAAAGATGATTCAGCCTATGTATATCTTTGCGGCTTAACTTACTCAGGAACTACCGGCAGTATTTCTACTACCGGCAGTTACCAATATACTTATAATGGAGGAGCAGACGCCTATGTGGTAAAGTTTGATTCACTTGGGAGCAGGATATGGGGAACCTATTATGGCGGGCTTCAGGGCGATTGGGGCAATGGTATCGCCTGCGATCATTCAGGAAATGTTTTTTTAGTTGGTACAACGGGCAGTCCGGATAGTATAAATATTGCTACGCCCGGCTGTCACCAGACAGGATATGGGGGAGGATTGTGGGATGGTTTTTTAGTGCGGTTCAATTCGGCGGGCGTGCGGCAATGGGCAACCTATGTTGGTGGCAAAGGCGCTGAAATTCCGGCTGCTGTTTTCTGTGATTTACTGGGGCATGTATATATAGGAGGTGTTACAAACAGCGGCAATAATATTGCAACTGCAGGCGGCTTCCAGAAAACAAACAGCGGAGGCGAAGATTTATTTTTAATTCAATTTGATACATCCGGGGCCCTGAAATGGGGCACTTATTATGGCGGCCCAAATAATGAGTTTGGAGGTATAGGCTGCACTGATGGACTTTACGCATATCTTTCAGGCTATACAACCAGCACAACGGGGATCTCAACACCGGGCAGCTTTCAGCCCAAACTTGCCGCAGCCGGAACAAATGACATACTAATAGCTAAGTTTGATCAGTCTGGTTCAAGACTATGGGGCACTTATTTAGGTGGGAAAAATGATGAAACGACAGGAGGGATAATCTGTGATGATCTAAAGGGCCTATTTATTCTTGGTTCAACAGCCAGCGATACAGGTATTGCAACTCCCGGCTGTTTTCAGCCAGCAAGATCGGGTGGAGTTACCGATGCCTTCCTTGCCAGGTTTGACAATGTCACTGGTATGCGGATATGGGGCACCTATTTTGGCGGCCCCGGAGATGAAAATGTGGACCTTAGCAGAATAACTACTGATGGGAACAATGTTTATATAACCGGCTATACTACAAGTACTTCAGGAATTACTACTGCCGGAGCCTGGCAAACGACTTACAGCGGTGGGACCGACGATGCGTTCCTTGCAAAATTTGACGACTTTGGAGTTGAACAATGGAGTACCTATTTTGGCGGAGAGGCTTTAGATGAGGCCAGGGCTGCACTTTATGACGGGCATGGGGGCTTATACCTTTGCGGACAAACAAACAGTACCAAACAAATCGCAACACCCGGCAGTTTTCTGTCAACGGGCGGCGGCGGCGGAACAGGGTATGATTACCAGGGATTTCTTGTAAGATTTACTAATCCCCTTGACACTACCGTTCTTTCAGTTGCAGAACAAAGATCAACGACGAAGCTTAGCATCTACCCTACCTTCAATAATGGCTCATTTACATTAACCGGTACCATAAAAAGCACCATAAACACGGTACAGGTAGCAGTAACTGATATGGAAGGCCGGACAATAATGAAGGATGAAATTTCAGTAAACAATGGTATTATAAATTCACAAATCAGGCTAAATAACAGCGCTGCACCCGGTGAATATTTTTTAAAACTTGTTTCTCAGGATAACGTTACTGTGATGAGATTTGTAAAGAAATAAATAACAGCCTCAAACACGATAACTATTTATTGATGCCAATACTCCTGTACCAACTTTACAAATAATTGCCAGTATTCATTAATCTGCCTACTTTTATTCAATAAACGATGATTTTTATGTCTTGTAAAAAAATTAATTATTATGTAGCTATCCTGTCTATAGGCATAACTGCAACCGCCCAAAACTCTTTTGCAAAAGAGCAAAAGAAATCCTACGAAAAGTCTGTATATAGCATATACCAGTCTTTACCGGTTAATAGTAAAGCTGCTGAAAGGACGGTCAAAATTGTGAATGAACAATTCCCCGGATGGGTGGTTACTACAGATAAACTGAATGGCTTTTTTACTGATATTTACGGAGTACCAGTATCTGTTGAAGGTAATACCAACGTTGATAAAGTGCACAGCTGCATACAGCAAAAATTAAAGACATCAGGAATAAATAGTACGGAGTGGAAACAGGTAAGCAATGTCACTGCACCCAAAGCTGACTATGTAAACTTTACACAGGTAATCAAAGCACATGCAGTCATATACTCCTGGCTTAGTTTCCGGTTTACAAAGCAAGGCGATCTTGCAAGTGTACAAATGAGAAATTACGGTAGCCCTGCAAATAACCCAGTCCCTTCAATAACCGCTGAAGAAGCTAAAAATATTGCACTTCGTGATCTTAGCGATATTTCTGTCAGCAGCGCAGAAATAGCTGTTGACTGGTCGTGGTATCCCGTCCCCTCGGCTGATGGATATACACTTCATCCGGCCTGGCAATTCAATATTAACGGAAACGTTGCCAGCAGCGTACCTTTGGATTTAACAGGCTACATTGACGCAACTGACGGAACAATACTGGAACGTACAAACGAAACGAAAGAAACCGGCTACGACCTTACAGTAAAGGGAGTAGTTTACAAGAACGGCACATTAAAGCCACCTACCACTGAACCCCTTCCCGATCTTGACCTTGTCTTCGGCACTGATACTTTTAATACTGATGCAAACGGATTATATAGCAGTTCTATCCTTGCCCTTCCTTTAAGCACATCTATTCCCCTTGTTGGAAAATGGTCAACTGTTTATGATTCTCTGTCCGGGCAAATCCCGGTTTTTTCGGATATGGTTACAATACCGGGAACTACTTATACCTACCCCACTACCACTCCATGCAGCAACAGGGATATAAATGCATATTATCATGTTAACAGGGTGCATAATTTCATGAAAGGATATTTCCCCTCATTTACAGGGATGGATATTGCGCTGCCGACAATTGTAGATCTTAATACAGGTACCTGCAACGCTTTCTATAATAAAAGCAAGATCAATTTTTATCAGGCCGGGAGCGGCTGTAACTCTTTTGCCGAAATAGGAGATATTATTTATCATGAATACGGACATGGAATATCTGACCATTTTTATAGTAAAATTACCGGGGGTACCTCTATTAAAAACGGGTCTTTAAACGAAGCCTGTTCTGATATCTGGGCGCTTTGTATCACACAAAACCCGGTATTGGGAGCCAATGCATTTACAGGATATGGAGGATTTATCAGGCGATATGACCTGATGCCACAGGTTTACCCCATAGACCTGGAAACCAAGTTAAGCGTTGCTGATGTGCATAAGAACGGGCAGATCATTGCCGGCGCCTGGTGGGACGTTGGAGTTAATATAGGCAGTTTTGATACAATGGCGCAACTCTTTACAGATGTGTATTATGATGTACCAGATGGTCCGGCCGGAAAGGAAGGCGCCATCTACCAGAGTATATTGACAGATGCTTTAAAAGCCGATGACAATAACAGTAATCTGCTTGATGGAACACCCCATTATGCACAGATCCTTGCTGCCTTTGCAAAGCATGGCATTTATATTGAAGGCGATGTAAAACTGACACATACTGAATTAACCAACCAGCCCGAAAATACACCAATACCAATAACAGCAACTCTAAACCTTACTACGGCTACCTATTTCCATGATCTGACACTTTACTATCGTGTTAATGGAGCCGGGGCCTGGAACCCTGTAGTGCTGGCAAACAGTAGTCTTAACTTTACAGGTACTATCCCACCGCAGCCACAGGGCACTATAATTGAATATTATTTTGTGGTACACGATGCACTGAATATACCTAATGCTTATTTCCCAATCACATTCAATCCTTCCCTTCCGGCAAACCAAACCACTATCCCATACCAATTTGGGGTGGGTGTAAAGCCGGTTGAGGGCAATACCTTTGAAAGTATTGTAACCGGGTGGAAATTAGGCGGGAATGCAGGGGACGATGCTACAGATGGTCTGTGGCACGAGGCTGCTCCGGTAAAAAACACCTACTTCGGAACATCGCCATGGCCAGCCGGAGACCATACAACCGGAACCGGGAAATGCTTGATAACCGGAATTGCCAGTGCCGGAACTTTGGGTACGGGAATTACAGGGGGCACATCAACTGTTTTAAGTCCTGTTTTTGCCATTCATGGATTTGTAAACCCTATTGTTGAATATTACAGGTGGTTTTCTAATGAAGAGGGATATTCCAATTTCAAAAATGATCCCTGGATAGTAAAGATTAGAAATTCGGCCAGCGCGACATGGACAACTATTGAAAATACCTACCAGGCCGATGTTAACTGGCGCCATCGCATATTCCGTATCAGCAGTTATATACCTGGTGGTTCTTCCCAATTCCAGATAATGTTTGTGGCTTCTGATTCATTGCTGCCAATGTGGGAATCTGATGGACAAAGCACAACTGTAGGAGGAGTAGATGACTTTTTTATTTATGACCAGGCATCAACATTAGCAACTCCGGCTTTACCTTTATTAAAAGCTGAAATATACCCCAACCCTGCCGACAACAGGATACAAATCGTTTTAGAAGGCGGCTATAAAGGCACTATTGGCCTTTACGATATGCTTGGCAAAATGGTTACAGAAGTAGCGGTAGAGGAAAACAATACCATCTATTCAGTGAATACAAAAAACATTGCAGCAGGACAATATAGCATAGTGATACAAACTGATAAAACTATCCAGTCTAAAAAGATAGTTGTTTCGCATAATTAGAAATCAGGAAACCAATAAAAATAGTTCCTGCACAGTGGGGACTATTTTTATTTTCGGGTGCTTACCTTTTGATGCAAAAGGATAAAAGGTTGCTGAAGCTATGTTATACCAATACTCATTTCAAATTAGTCTAAACTCATTTACCAATAAGCCCCGGCCCTCTAAAGGGAGATGTTATCTATGACCCTCAATTTTTTGGACTAATTTATCACAGGTATTGGTATTACCCAGGGTTGACAAATTTTCAAAACTATTCAAATCTATAATGATAACGTCAGTTCGACGATTATTGATGTGGCAATCAATAAGTTAACTATATTTGGCACAGGTGTCCCACACCGAAAAGGTGTGGGACACCTCCAAGACCTCAACAAATATCATTATTAGCATCAAAATATAAAAGGCTTGGCTAATAAACTGATATTTATCATCGAACTCGCGTTAATGTTAATAAAACAATTGCAAACACCTCATTGCAAGAAATTCTTTCCTGCTGTAATTAATGAACCTTTTCCAAAGACAGGGTAACCAAAATCATTTGCAGCTTATTACAACCTATTTACTTTTATATAAAATTAGGTTATGCTGCATTTCTTATTATATTCATTACCAGGTTTCATAAGACCACATTCAGATATATTTATCATCATCCTCATCGGAGCCATAGGTGGCATTATTGCCGAGACTCTTGTAAATGGCAGGGAATATGGAATACTTGTCACTATTGGCATTGGCATTATCGGAGGGTGGCTGGGACAGCTCTACCTGACATTTATTCACATAAACACAGCTATTCCCTACTTTAATGAAATATTGAGGACTATAATCGGCGCGATCTTTCTTGTGATCATCTTTAACCTGGTAACCCGCGGCCCTAAGAAAGAAAAAAGAGAGCGGGATGTTTACGATTGGGAGAATGGGTAATATTCCACCATGAATCCAATGGTTTTTTGCATAGAATAATGATGAAATGGCTGGCGTTTGTAACGCAAGTAAAATTAAATAGTTTTCAAGTAATAAATAAAAGCCCAGATGATGACATAGAATGCAATAAATGAAATAATACAAATCAGCAGATTTTTCTTCCAGTCCTTATTCCATATGATCCCAAAAACGATTCCAACCAAAAAGCCCATGACATGCAATTCATAAGCTGTATGTAAACCTTCATAATTTTGCTTATTTTGAGCATGTGCCAGGAAAACATTCAAAAACATATAAGTCAGGGCAGCAACGCCCAATGGCATTGGAAATAAATTCAGGAGAAATGAAATTTTCCACGGATCATATATCATGAGCAGGCCAATTATTGTACTTATTGCTCCTGATGCCCCTACAATAGGTTCATTATGATTATAAAAAAAATAACTTGATAAAAAGTTTACGACACCACCTGTCAGAAAGCATAACAGCAATCTAAAGGAGCCAATTTTATTTTCCAGTCCTTTTCCAAAAAGAAATAAAAAAAGCATGTTGCCCAACAAGTGAAGAAGATTGGCATGAATAAACATTGCAGTAATTACTCGCCACCATTCCATTTTGTCGACAAAAGCCGAATATCTGAAACACAGCAATTCATGATACTTAATGCCGAACGGGTATGCGACAAAGCAAATAATAATAAGAAATACAGTTGCCCTCATAAAATATCACCTATACATCACAAGATATAAATAACGGCCCTTATTGTATAGGGCATGTCCAGATTCAAGAAGTGCTGTTAACAAACAGAAAACAAAGCGTTACAACAGTCCACATTATATTTGTTCAAAACAGAT